>VBOK01000018.1 GCA_005877565.1 Nitrospirota bacterium | reverse complement strand
CGAAACCTAACTGCCCCGCCAAGACGCGGCCCTTCTCGCGCGCCCGCACAAGGTCGAGATCCGAATTGATCGGCACCTGCACGTCATCCACGACAGAAGTTAGCCTTCTTACTGGGTTGATTGCTGGGACGAGCTGAGTTTCTCGTTGAGATAGAAGAGACCTTCTTCCAGGTCCAACGCCGTGGCCACGCCCTCCAGGGTCAAGCCGAGCCGCACCATCGTGAACGCAACCTCGGGCTGAATGCCGACAATGACGGTCTCCGCGCCGCGTAAGCGGATCATGTGCGCGAGATCCCTCAGGGTCCGGGAAGCGAATGAATCGAGCACGTCGAGTGCGGTCACGTCCACGATCACTCCGCGGGAACGGTACGACCCGACCTTCCCGACCAAGGCGTCTCGGAGTTGGACGAGGTCAGAATCCGTCAATGCGGACTGGATCGTAGCGATCAGGTACGGTCCTTGTTTAAGGATCGGAACGGCCACGGCCTTTACCCTGGGAGAAGTCCGTTAGGCATTTGGCGTTTGTTCTCCGATCGGGACCACTTTGTAGCCCAAGAGCCTCTCGGCCCCCTCGATTCCACCCTGCAGGTCCCCGACCGTATTCATCTTGCCCAAATCCACACCGATGTTCACGAGCGTCTGGGCGATTTCCGGAGATAGCCCGGTCACGATGACCGTCGCACCCAGCAACCGGGATGCTTCCACCGTCTGGACAAGATGGTTTGCAATCTGGGAGTCCATGGCCGCGACGCCCGTAATGTCGATCACCACCACCTTGGCGCGGTTGGTCCGGATACCCCGGAGCAACTGCTCGGTCAACTGGCGCGCACGTTGTGGATCAATCACCCCAATGATCGGCAGGATCAGCAGCCGCTCGCGGACCTGAAGGACAGGGGTCGAGAGTTCACGAATGGCCTCTTGCTGCTCGCGGATGATCCGTTCACGTTCCTGGACAAAGCCGACCGCCACCGTGTTGGCAATACGGTTGGCGGCCGGCTCATAGGCGTCAAGGATGCGGTTGAGCTTCGCGAAGTCGTCTTGGTATTTAGCGAACAGCGAACGGGCCAGCACGTCCCGCAGGAGCAGCACGATGCCGATGACCTCATGAGTTTCCACCCCCCGTGGAATAATACGTTCGGACAGGTTGCGGGCGTAGGCCTGAAGGGCCTCGAAGGTCCCGGTCTCCACGGCCTCGACATACTGATCATAGACGGCGGTGGCCTCGGTGAAGATCTCGTCTGCGCTCATTGCCGTGAGCAACTGGGCTTCAGTGATGCGTCGCGCCCACTCCTGGCGCAGTTGAGTCCGGTTCTGCCGCAAGTGGGGCACCAGCTCACGTAGGAGCGACCCCGTTGTTTCGCTCGACGCCTGCGGAGACGCCATCTGGCTTCTCGAGGTTTTCACTTCAGACATAATACACCCCCTGCTTACAAGGTTCTCTGTAAAAATTCCTCCACGGTGACCTGGCATCCTGGACCAGTCTGACCCATCGGAAGATAACCGGCATATGCAACTCGCGGTCCAAAAAATCTTTATCCTACAAGTCCCAACCCTTAGTCAAGACGCTTCGATCTACGCCCAAGACATATTATGTAGGTTGATTCAACATAGGTCTATTCCTACGAAAGAGGGGGGCACTCCCCCCGTAATTACGACCTCCTCCATCGGCAGTCGCTGCCGGGCGCGCTTAGACTGCCTCCCACGAGGATGCACCTAATCACGGATTTTCCCCTTTGTGATTCAGGCTTTATCCGTCTTCTTCTGCAGGGATTCACCTGATTTGTGATCGTGAATTAACCTGATTGTGCCGCCCTGCGGGTCTGCTATTCTGCCCCTGCGTGACAGTAACCCTTTGAAATTTAAGCAAGGAGAGCACAGGGCGATGGGTGTGACCCTACACCAAAGAGCCGGCACCCCACTCATTGCAGCGGTCCTCGGGCTCACCGCTGGGGTGTTCGTCTTGGACCTAGTGCTTCCTTTGGGCATTGCGGTCGCGATGCTCTACGCAATCCCCTTGCTTGTGACCTCGAAACGGCTGCCACGCACGTTCACCCTCGGGCTCGCCGCGTGCACATCGTGCCTAACCCTGCTCGACTTCCTCTTGTCAGCCCCCGGTCCTGCGTTGTGGCCGGCTGTCGCAAACCGCTCACTGAGCCTAGTGACGATCTGGGTCACAGCGATCCTGGTCATCCGGAACAAACGGGCGATCCTGGGCCAGCAGGAACAGGAGACACAGCGTCGCCTTTTGCTTGAACAGCTCCCTGCCCTCCTCTGGGTTGCAGACACCAATCTCACGATCACCTTCGTGCAGGGCCGCATCCTGAGCACTCTGGGCCTCTCGCCAGCGGGGGTCGTTGGTACAACCGCGCCGGAGTATTTCCCGTTGGAAGCGACAAGTACGCCTTTCACGACACATCTCCGAGCGCTCCAGGGTGATCCGGGCAGCTACGTTGCTATCTTCAAGGAGCGGACGCTTCGTGCCTATGTCGAGCCAATGCGCAACCCCGTCGGGGTGATTACAGGATGTATCGGCATTGCGCTGGATATCACCGAGCAGAAGCAATTGGAAGAGCAACGCGAGCGGCTTATCGAGGAGCTGCGAAATGCCCTAACTCACATTAAAACCTTGCGAGGATTGTTGCCGATTTGTGCTGCCTGTAAAAAGATTCGCGACGACCGCGGGTATTGGACGCAAATCGAACAGTACATCCGCGCCCATTCGGAAGCTGAGTTCACCCATGGGATTTGCCCTGAGTGCGTGAAGAAGCTGTATCCGGAATTGTCCTCGTCGTCTTAGAAGGAAAGCACACGGACGAATAAAACAAGGGGATTGCCCAAGTCGTTGATGACCCGGGCAATCCCCTTGTCATTCCGGCATGAAAACGAGGCGGCACTCAGTGTACGGCAGGCATGTTCTTAAGGTCGAACTTTGATGTTGCCATGGTCTAGTGGGAACATATCCAAAGTGAGGTCACTGAGGCAGTTCGTAGAATCTGCGGGAAAGGGGAAGAGCAGGCTTATGCTATCAGGTTGGCTATCGGTACCCTTTGCGCTATCGTCTGCTTCATCGCCATCCTTTCCTATATCGTCTGCGTCATCGCTACCCTTTCTCTTACCGTGCGCTTCATGGCCACCCTTTCCGTTGTCTTGTGCTTGAAAGATTCCGGTTTGCCCCACCAAATTAGACACGTTGCTCTTCTTGATGGTCCCACTGACAAGAACCGTCTTCGGGGCGACGAAATTTAGGCAATCGATGGCCATGTCGACGACAGTACCTGTGGCTAGGTTATGGACTTTCGCTCGGCCAGTCACATTCCCATTGTGATGTTTGATCGCTTCGAAGGAAAAGGTCCTCTGGTTGCCGTTCATCATGAAATCTCCCTTGCCCTTTGCGGCGGGAGGATTGGCCGCTGAGACTCCTGGAACAAAGCCAAGAGCCACGATCGCCAACGCAAACAAGCCGGCTCGGACGACGGTTCGTGTTGCCATGATGATTCCCTCCTTAGCAAAAGCTATCCGATTGCCCCGAGGCCATGACTTATGCATCTGTAATAGAGCAAAGGCTATGCCGGCGTCACTTTCTATGGATTTAACATTTCGTTTCGACCCTATTAACATTTCCTTTGGGGCGGCGCCTTGAAAATGGTGTCAGCGAGAGAGAAAAGGGGTGAGATAGAGCGAATCCGTCTGAAGATGTTGTCAGACGCTGTTTCGCGCCTCGCGCATATTATGGTGGCGGTGAGCAACAAATTGGCGCAGCAAGCAAGGCGACCTGTCCCAGTTAACCGGTTCAGGGTGTATGTTTTCCCTTGGCCTGTTTAACACGTATCAAACACTTGCCCGCCAGAGAGAAAAAGCCGATACTGGTCACTCCGCGATAAACCAAGCCGCGCGCCCGTAGCTCAATGGATAGAGCATCAGACTACGGATCTGAGGGTTGGGGGTTCAACTCCCTCCGGGCGCGCCACCAGAACATGGGACATCCAGCAGCCGTCCAAGAGCTCAAAGCCCGACTGGCAGCGGCCCGATCGGTGGCCGTCCTGACGGGCGCAGGGATCTCAGCGGACAGCGGGGTCCCGACGTTTCGCGGAGCCGATGGGCTCTGGCGGACGTACCGGGCCGAAGACCTGGCAACCCCGGAGGCCTTCGCGCGCGACCCCCGCTTAGTCTGGGAGTGGTACAACTGGCGGCGCGAGCTCATCGTCACCAGGAGCCCGAACGCCGCCCACTACGCGCTGGTCGACCTTGAGCGCAGGGTCGAGCGCTTCTGGTTGATCACGCAGAATGTGGACGGGCTGCATCCTGCCGCCGGCTCCCAGAAGCTCTCCGAGATCCACGGGAACATCTGGAAGGTCCGGTGCAGTCAGTGCGGGCACGTGGGAACGAATCGCGCGGTGCCGATCCCCATTCCACCACGCTGCCCAACGTGCAACGGGCTGCTGCGTCCGCACATCGTCTGGTTCGGGGAATCGCTGGACCCGGTGGACCTCGAACGCAGTTTCTCCGCCGTGCGCTCGTGCGAAGTGTTGCTCATCGTCGGCACATCGGGAATCGTGCACCCGGCAGCGTCCTTCGCTTCGCTCGCCAAGGAGGCCGGCGCCTTCGTCGCGGAGGTCAATCTCGACCCAACGCCGAACACCCAGGTTGTGGACGTCGCGATCCAGGGCCGCGCGAAAGACATCGTGCCCGCGCTGCTGTAGGGGCACGGCATGCCGTGCCCCTACTTGAACGCCTGCATGGATTCGGGCTAAGGTATCGGAAGGTAGGAGATGATGCGGAACCAGATGTTGCGGCGGGCCATCTTGCAGTTGCTCTACGAGCGCGCGCTGGAGGCGCCGCAGTCGCTCATCGTCGGCATCGAGACTCGCGAGATCGTCCTCCAGCTCGGCATGACCGACAAGGAGTTCGCGTTCAACGCCCTCTACCTGGACGGCAAGGGCTTGATCACCAACGACCGGGCCAGCAACGGAGGGGAACTGCAGTTCAACGCCATCATGCTCACGCCCGCCGGCATCGACGCCATCGAGAATCCGACCGACTTCAACCGGCTCGTGCCGCTCACAGAGGACACGGGCGCACACGACCACCGTCTCAAATCACATCCTTAGCGCGATTCCCGCTGGGGGTTTGCCCGCCGTTCCTCTTACTTAAGAGACGCGCTCGGCTGCCCGCCTTTGCGTGCCAGGAACACGGCCAAAACCAGCGCGACGATGACCAGTACATTGACGCCCACATCAAGGAGATATCGGTGAAAGATCTCAGCGGTCAAGTTCTCCGAATACGCGGTCTCGGCCCCGGTGGTCAGAATGCGCCGGGTGGATGCAATGATGCAGATATACAAGAAAGGCTCCAGCGTAATGATGTGGGTCTTCAGAAAATTGATGATGGTCCGGAACAGCTCCAATAGGATGACGACCAGCAACAGGTCATGAATAAGGGTGAGCGCCGCAGGAAGGACTCCCGAGGCCAACGTCTTCAGAAAGGTATACCAGGCATGAGCGAAGACCACCATGCCGAGCAACAGGAAACTGAACCCGGCAGTGATGTAGCCCAACCCATCGAGGGTCTCCATCCACTTGATCCAAAGATTCGGTCTGGAGTCTTGGTCGTTCATGGTCACGCGGAGACTAGCATAGGAACCCTAAGTGGTCAACCACAAGTCCTACGCTCCGCTGTTGTTGGTCGCCGCTCCTGTGTGCTAGCCTACCAGCATCGACAAGCACGATGACTTGGGCCCAGCACACACATCGTCGATGGGGACCGGCACCGCTCTGGATCACTGGACTGAGCTGTGCCCTATGGGCCCTTCAGGCAGCTCCCGTTGAGCCGATCGCGGCGACGGAATTTCGCACGGCTCTCCCCGGCTACACCTATCGCTTCCCGTTCGACCATGGCTCGCACGACGACTTCCAGACCGAATGGTGGTACTACACCGGCCATCTGCGGGCCGCCGACGGTCGGACTTTCGGCTATCAGCTCACGTTCTTCCGGCGAGCCGTTGCGCACGAGTCAGCATCTAAGAATCCCTCGCGCTGGACTCTCCGCCACCTGTACTTCGCCCATTTCGCCGTCACGAACGAGGCGGGCCGTCGGTTTCAGTTCCTGGAAAAGATCTCCCGCGCCGGGATCCGCAAGGCCGGGGCTGCAACCGGACGGCTGGCGGTCTGGATCGACGATTGGCGCGCGGAAGCCGATGGCGACTCCCATGTACTCCACGCTCAGGGTGAAGGGATCGCGATCCATCTGCGCCTGACTCCGGAGAAACCGCCGGTGATCCATGGCATCGCCGGCGTCAGCCGTAAGGGCGAGGGTCCCGGCGAGAGCTCGCATTACTATTCCTTCACCCGCTTGCAGACCGAAGGCACGCTCACCTACGAGGGGAAGGCCCGCACCGTCTCCGGCCTGAGCTGGATGGACCACGAATTCGGCAGCAACCAACTTGGAGAGTCACAGATTGGATGGGATTGGTTCGCCCTGCAGCTCTCGGACGCCACCGAGCTGATGGCCTATCGGATCCGCCGGCGCGACGGCACCATTGAGCCCGCTTCAGGCGGGACATGGATCCGCGCTGACGGCTCAGCCGTGCCCCTGACACACGACGAGATCACGGTCGTCGAGCTCGACCACTGGCAGTCTCCCCAGAGCAAGGGGCGCTATCCGGCGCGGTGGCGCCTCACCGTCCCATCCGCCCACTTGGCTGTCGAGCTCGTTCCGACGGTCCCACACCAGGAACTCCTGACGCACCGCAGCACCCAGATCACCTACTGGGAGGGCAGCGTGACCGTGATGGGCGAGCGGGCAAGCCGGCCGGTCATGGGCCTGGGTTACGTCGAGCTGACGGGCTACGCCGCGCCGCTGCGACGGCGGCTATGAGCCACGAAGGCACGCTTGACACCCTGGAGAACCCAATGACCTTGGCGGTACGTGTCTTGGCTCTGTTCTGCCTCCTGCTTTCGGTCATAGCCTGTGGAAAGCAGAGTGACACCATCGTGGCGATCGC
>VBOK01000176.1 GCA_005877565.1 Nitrospirota bacterium | reverse complement strand
CCCAAGGAGTTTGTCATCGGGACGCTGTTTGATGGACGCCCCGCAGGAGACTGGAAGGTGCTTCGCACGGACCAGGCGAAAAGTCCATCACAGGTATTGGGCCAGGTAGAGGGAAAAGGCGCAGAGCACGCGTACAAGGTGGTTCTCGTCAACGGGACTGATGGATCTGATGCCGATCTCGAAGTCTCGTTCTTCCCTGTCGACGGGAAAGCCGACATGGGCGGCGGCCTGATCTGGCGGGCGTCTGACGATCGGAATTACTACCTGACCCGGGCGAATCCCCTTGAGCAGAACATCCGGATTTACCGGGTCGTGAAGGGTGTCCGTCATCTTCTGCTGAACTTCGATCAGACGATCTCGGTGAAGCGGTGGCACACCCTTCGGGTCATCACCCGCGGCTGTCAGATCCGGGTGCTGTTTGACGAGCGAAAGGTGTTTGACCTCTGCGATCACACCTTCACGAGAGGCCGCGTCGGTCTGTGGACAAAGTCGGATGCGGTGACCTACTTCGACGACCTAAAGGTCCAGGTGTTGAAATGAATCGAAGAAGGGGGGCCTGGCTCCATTTCCGAATGGTGCCGGTCCCCCTTTGACTCTCAGAGGAGGCAGCGACTACACGCGCTGACGGATTCTCCTGGCAAAGGCGCCCAGGCCCGCCAGGCCGGAGCCGAGGAGCAGGAGCGACCCGGGCTCCGCAACGGCAGCGGTCTCCGGCGCGTCGCTGAAGACGTTGTAGGTATTTTCATTAAACCAGTTAACGACCGTCGGCGGAGCGGTCTCGAGGACGAACATATTATTCCCGCTAGTCACCGTCGCATAGGTCGGGAAGCAAGTGATGTCGCCTTCGATCCCCGAGGTGCAGCCGTCCGAGAAAATCCGGATGCCCGGCAACTCCGTGCCTCCGAAGATGTGGACGGCGTCGCCCCACAACAACGTGTTCGCCTGGTCAATTGGGTTGGTCGGGTCACCGCTTTCCATCAGGATCGCCCACCCTGGTATACTTTCGGCGAAGCCCGGCAGCTGGATCGGACAGGCCTCGCACGCCGTGCTAGTCGCGGTGATAGTCGAGGTGTTTCCAGTCGTCTCGTAGAGGTTGAACGTGTTCGCCTGGGCGGTCCCTGCCAGGAGAAACAAGGTCAGACTGAACAGTAAGAGAGCTGTCATTTTCATCATGATCAACTCCTTTTCTGTTGACTGTAAATAATAAATAGGCAAGGTGCAGGCCAGGCGGTTGGGATTCTTGAATATTTTCTGCGGCGTTGTTTAGAGTCCCTTGATTCTAAAAGAAATTTTTATTCCTGACGTGAGGGAAGCGACACCCCCAATGGCCTTGGGCGCATGATCCTACTGTTTCAAATTGTCAAAAATCCTGACAGTCGGGAAGAGAAAAGGTGCGGAGTGTAGGGGATCGGATGTCGAGATGAACACAAATAATCAATGAGTTAGGAATAATGCTCCCTATTTGTAGAGTGTAAAGTTTCCTGACACACGATTGAGAGGACATGACCCTGGATCGCCGCGGCCTTGTGCCCGCCGAAATCGTGCGGCGCGGCCTCCATGTACCTGATCTCCTCTTCCAATTCGCGAATCGCCTTGGCAATCCGCGGATGATGGGCCTTCTCCAGCTACTTCCCAGCACTAGACAATCCCTTCTTCTAGGTGTAACGTTCCCCACAAGCATCTCCACAGCCTGCCGTGCCGCATGTGCTCAGCTTCGTGGAGTGAGCCATTGCTCTCCAACCCCGCTGAATACGCCATCACTGATCTCGGTACACTGGGTGGCCCAACGAGCACAGCATCGGACATCAACGATAGAGGGCAGGTGTGTGGCACGTCTCACTTTGCGAATGGGGCAAGCCATGCCTTCCTTTGGCAAGGGAGACGCATGAAAAAGATAGCAGCAGAAGGATTCGAAGGCTCAATCGCCAGCCGAATCGATAGGTTTGGTCGTGTCGTCGGGGATTTTAAGAGAGGAAGCATGACCTTGGGTTTCGTCTTTGACCCAAAGTACCCCTCTAGGCTGACGTCCATTCAGCCGCTCCCTCCATTCCGTGACGTTCATGCGCGTGGCATTAATGAGAAAGGGCAAGTCGTTGGATGGGGTCGTGACGAGCCGGGCCGAGTCAGAGCGCTTCTCTGGAATACGATCGGAAAGCCGCCGATAGATCTGGGAACTTTCGGTGGTCCGAACAGCGCCGCCTATGGGATCAATTTTTTCGGCTGGATCACAGGGTATGCGAGACTGCAGACAGGAAAAGACCACGCCTTCTTTCGAAAAACAGGCAAACTCATTGACCTGGGTCCGCCCTCAGACCACCGCATCGCTTTGAGTTTTCCGTTCAGCTACGGTTACGCCATCAACAACCGTGGGCAGATCGCAGGCTACCTCGCATCTGCGCCTTTTACGACTGGCACGACCCAGGCCTTCTTATTTACTGATCATTTCACCCTATTGTCGAACTCACTCGGTGGCACGAATAGCATTAGGCTCGCGTTGAACGATACCGGTGAAGTAGTCGGGCGTGCGGAGACTTCCATTCGCGGACAGTACCACGCCTTCCTCTTTCGCCACGGCGCAATGATCGACTTAAACAGCAGGATTCCCCCTAACTCCGGATGGGCGCTCACTGTGGCCTGGGGCATCAACTACCGTGGTCAGATCGTTGGCAGTGGCGCAGTCAACGGCTATGAGCATGCTTTCCTGCTCACGCCCGTTACTGCCAGTGCCCGCTAGACATTCTTTCCTGCTAGGTGTAAGGTTCCCCGCACGCATTCCTGCGTAACTCCAAAAACCTCAAGAAATGCTTTTGCGCAGACCGAGGACTTAACCATCATCATAAGGAGGGTGGAATATGGCAGAGAAGAGCTACGGCCAACTTCTGACTGAAGGGATTGTGCGCGCTATTCCGTGGGCGATCGTTTTTTCGCTGGCATTTCTCATCACCATGAAAATTTTCATGGGAATGCTGGGCCACGAGGTCAAAAACGCCATTGATCTCACGGCGAAGACTGCTGTCCGCACCTCAATGAACACAGTCTTAAGCTCCGAGGTGTTCCCCAAGATCAAACAGAACACCAAAGAGGCAATCGAGTACACCGTCAACACTGTCAACAGGGAGTTGGTTTCGCAATACGTCAAGCCAATTAGCGGAAAGAAATAGAAACAGGAGGTGTCACGATGATCAGACTATTCGTGGCTGCATTGTTCATGCTGCTCACAGGCGGCGCTGCATTTGCGCAAGCGCCTACACAAGCACCCGCACCGGAGACCAAGCCTACACCGGGCGATGGCTATACGATCCACGTCACGGCCGCGCACCTGATTGACGGCAAGGTCCGCGGCCCGTTCCACCATTATTGCAAGGTTGTCTCTCAGGACCCTTTCATCCAGTGTTTGTTGTATGAGACGAACGACCCCAACGCCAAGCTGGTCGGGATCGAATATATCGTCGCCAAGACCATGACACGAAACAGGGAGGTTGTCCCGGCGAATATCTGGAAAAAGGTATGGCATGATCATGCGGCGGAGATCGCAACAGGAAATGTCAAGGTGCTGGATCTCCCCCCGGATAAGGCCAAGGAGGTGGCGGACACGGTCGCCAAGACGGATGGGATCATTTTCTCGCTCTGGCCGGAAGGGGCCAAACTGCCGACCGGCAAGGTGAGCATGGGCCAGATGGTCGGCCATGCTGTTCATTCCAAGTAGAAAGATTGATCATATAAGGGGGCGGGCTACTTTGGGGTAGCCCGTCCCCTTCTCGCCCTCATGCGTTTTCACCCCCCTCAATTCCGGGGTTCAACTGATTGCCTCTCCCAGTCCTGTCGCCTACCTTATACAAGTGGGACGGAGAGGTGTGGCCGAGCGGTCAAAGGCATAACGCTCTGTCGGGGG
>VBOK01000175.1 GCA_005877565.1 Nitrospirota bacterium | reverse complement strand
ACGCATGGCTCTGGACCCAGGAACAAAGATCCGCAGCCGAATGTTGGTGGCCGTCCTCGTCCGCTTCGCCGAGCGCATGGTGCAGCTCGAGGGTCGCGGCCAGCGGCGCGAACGCCACCAGGGACAGCCCCAGGACCAAGAACAGCGGCACTATGAGAAGACGCGTTTTCACCATCTTAGGCAGTTGCCTCTATAGCATAGATCTCTCGTAAGGGTCAAGTTATGGTATAGTCCGTCAAAACTTGCGGGTCCTGTCGCCGAGCCACACGCTCAGAATGCCATGTTGATCGACAGCCACTGCCACATTGACGACAACCGCTTCGATGCCGACCGCGAGGCAATGCTCCAACGCGCGCGCGACGCCGGGATCGGGCATTTCGTGACGATCGGGTGCGACCTTGAGACGAGCCGCGCCGCCGTCACTCTGGCGCAACGCTACCCGTACATCTCCGCCACCGTCGGCGTGCATCCGCATGAAGTGAAACACATCCAAGACGGCTGGTACGACGAGTTGCGAAAGCTGGCGCAATCGAACGGCGTCGTCGCCTACGGCGAGATCGGGTTGGACTACCACTACGACCACTCCCCTCGCGAGGTACAGCGCACGCGTTTTCGCGAGCAGGTGTGCCTGGCTCGCGAGCTGCGCCTTCCGATCATCATCCACACACGGGAGGCTCAGGAGGATACGATTGCGATTCTCAAAGAAGAGAAGGCCGGCGAGGTGGGCGGGATCTTTCACTGTTTCTCGGGCGATGCCTGGCTGGCGAAGGATGCGCTGGACCTGGGGTTCTATCTCTCGTTTTCCGGCGTCATCACGTTCCAGAACGCGACGATGCTGCGCGACATCGTCAAGACAGTGCCGCTGGACCGCACCCTGGTGGAGACCGACAGCCCCTATCTCACGCCCGTCCCGCATCGTGGCAAGCGCAACGAACCCGCCTACGTCCGCCACGTCGCCGAGAAAATCGCCGAACTCCACACCCTCAGCGTGCAAGAAGTCGAAGACGCGACAACGCAAAACACCAAACGGCTCTTCCAAATCAAATAAGATCGCGGGTCCTGCCGCCGCGCAGCCCAGACGTGCTCAGGTCCATTTCGCCGTCGCAGCCCCGCAGAGTCGTCTGCATGGCCCCTCCGCTCCGCCTGGGCGCCCGTCTCGGCGTCACCCGCCTGTCTCTTCGCATGTCGGTCATCATTCATGAAGACTCGGTGAAGAGTTTTTCATGCTCAATTCATAACAGCTTCATAGTCGGAGCGTAAGGTCTGTCTCGAACTGATCGGCGCACTATTTCTCGAGGAGGACGATATGGCTGTTAACCACACGGAGGTGCTCATTCTCGATGTTCTGCAGTCCAGCCCCCAGCCGTTGCCCATCGAGGAGATCGTCGGCAGGCTCCCCTGCCTGAGCTGGAACCAAGTATTTTTAGCAGTTGATTCCTTGAGCCGCAAAGGCCTCATCAACCTCAAACGCCGAGCATTCAGCTACATCGTGTCGGGCCCCACTTAAGATTTGGACAAAGATCAAGGAGATTCGTCATGAGATGTTGCTGAGGTTCAGAATCGCTTCAGCTGCCTCGCCTTCTGCCGCAGTGCCTTCGGGAGCTTCTTGGGATTGCCTTTCTTCTTCGGATCGCGGCGGACTGGCTCCTCTTCATCGGCTTCCTGCTTTCGCGCGAACGGCCTGGCCCCCGACATCTGCAACCGCGTCTCGAAGTCGCCCGACGTGATGACCGTAGAATAGACGACCCCGATCCCCTCGCGCCACTCAACATGCTCGACTGGGTGCCCTGCCCGCCAGCCGTCAAAGACGACCGTCACGGGATGGCCCTTACGTTGGCGATAGCAGGCCAGGTCCCGGATCAACTGTTCCCGCCTGGCTTCCACGTCACCCCGCAAGCCGCCACGGACCCCAAGCAGGTTGTAGCCGTCAATGATGAGATGGATCGGCATGGGCCTAGCCTATAGAGGCGGGGTTCCCCTGTCAATGTGCCAAAAACTTGACAATTCTGCGCCATTCTTTATACTTCTTCCCTAGGTCCGCAACCCGAGCTGGCAAGGATTGGCAGGAAAGAGCATGGAACACGACCAAAAACTCACGGTCGGCTCTCCCAAGCGATGTCGGACATACCTCCCGCTGATCGCACTGCTTGCGCTCTGGCTGCCAACCTCATCGTCCGAGGCGACCTTTAAGACTCCTGATACGCTTCGTGTCGCATCGGCACAATCCGGGCCTACCTACCTGGTCGCGGCCACGTCCAGACAGCGCTCGGCCAAGGTGGCCACGGTCAAAAACCTGCGGGTTTCCCAGAAGGCCAACCAACACAGACTGGTGCTTGACCTCGCCAGGCGGTTTACGTATACCCAGCAACGGTTGGCCGATCCCGACCGGCTGGTGATCAACCTGAAGAACGCCGTCCTCAGCCAGACTGCCAAACACAAAATCGACGATGACAGTTTTCCGATCGAGGTCGAAGTGGCCCAAGTCCTGCCGCGCAAGGTGCGCGTCGTCCTCGATATGGAAAACATTGCCACTGTCAAGCTTCGGAAGCTCACCCGTCCCCACCGCCTGGTCATGGACTACGTCGCGCACAGCGAACACCCGTTGACGTCCACGCTGCAGCCCAAGGTCACGCTCCCGCCCGTCAGCCGCCAGATCACACCGGACGAACGGCTGGCCCGTCTCGACATCGAGACGATCGTGCTGGACCCCGGGCACGGCGGCAGGGACCCCGGCGCGATCGGGCCAGGCGGGCTGACTGAAAAGGAAGTCGTCCTCGACGTAGCCCAGCACCTGCGCGATCTCCTGCGGGACCGCCTGGGCAAGAAAGTCCTGATGACCCGAGACAAGGACATGTTCGTCGAATTGGACGACCGCGCCAAGTTCGCCAACGGGCACAAAGCCGACCTCTTCATCTCCATCCATATCAATTCGCACCCGAGGCGCGCCACGCATGGGATCGAGATGTACCACTTCGGCATCGCGTCGGACCGGCGTGCGATGGAAGTGGCTGCGCGTGAAAACGGAGACACCATCAACCATGCGCGGGACTTTCTGGACATGATCAAGGCGGACCTGGCGCTGTCCAAACGCATCGAGGAATCGCAGAATCTGGCGTGGGAGACGAAGCTGGCCGTGGTGAATCACGTCGGCGCCCACTATTCCCTGGAAGATCTCGGCGTGAAGACCGCGCCGTTCTACGTCCTGCGCTACACGGCCATGCCCAGCATCCTGGTCGAGCTTGCCTTCATCAGCAACCCCATCGAGGAGCGGCGCCTCCGGCAGCCCGACTTCCGCCAGAAGGTCGCCGAAGGGCTCTTCGAAGGAATCCGCAACTACCTCAACTCGGTGCAGGTCGCCCTCGCGCGCTAACACCCGGGCTCGCTGTGCCCACATTCAAGTTGATGTTGGAGTACGACGGCACCACCTATCATGGCTGGCAGGTCCAGCCGAACCTGCCGACCATCCAGGGCACGATCGAAGCGGCCATCCGCAAGGTCGCCCAGCATGACGTGGACGTGGTCGGCGCCGGCCGTACCGACGCCGGCGTGCACGCGCTCGGCCAGGTGGCACACTTCTCCACCTCTTCCCGGCTCACGGCCGAGGAATGGCACCGTGCGCTGAACGGCCTCCTGCCGGCGGACATCGCCGTGCTGGCCGTCGAGCAGGTGCCGGAGATGTTTCATGCGCGCTTCTCGGCGAAGTCCAAGCTCTACCGGTACCAGATCCTCACGCGCGTGCACCGCTCGGCGCTAAGCCGCAGTAAGGTCCTGCACTATCCCTACCCGCTGGATCTTGGATCCATGCAGGAGGCCGCCCGCGCGCTCGTCGGGACGCACGACTTTTCTTCCTTTCAGGGCTCACCGACCGACACGGACAACCCCGTCTGCACAATCGCTCGTCTGACGATCGAGCGGTTCGGGGACGAAATCCGCTTCGAGGTCGAGGCGAACCGCTTTCTCAAACAGATGGCGCGGAATATCGTGGGGACATTGTTGGAAGTGGGAAGGGGAAAGCTGAAGGTAGGGGAGGTGGCGGAGATTCTCGCGGCGAAAGACCGTACTAAAGCCGGCCCCACCGCGCCAGCACACGGGCTGTACCTGGTCCGCGTGGATTACTAAGAGTTCAAAGAGCGGGTCCTGTCGCCGAGCCGCCCTGACGTGCTCATGGCCTCTCGCCGTCGCAGCCCCGCAGACTCGGCTGTAGGTTCTTCCGCTCCGCCCGGGGCCCATGCGGCGCCACCCGCTCCTAGGAACAGGTGACTGGAGCTTGACTGCACTCTTGGGAACGTCTAGAATGTGGTCACACTTGAAACCATGAGGAATCTCATGAAATTCACCAACGTCCGGGAACTCAAAGCAAAGACCTCGTCGGTGTTACGGACCGTGAAAAAGGGCCATACGGTCCTCATCACCACGCACGGCCGCCCGACCGCCCTGGTCGTGCCCGTCTCTGAAGACGACATTGAGGATGTGTTGTTGGAGCACAGTCCTGTGTTGCGTCAGAAGATCGCAGCGGGGCTCCGCGACGTTCGAGCCGGCCGCACCGTGGCGCTATCCGAGTATGTCCGGCGACGCGCCAAGCGCAGAGCCCGGACTGCATGACCTGGGAGGTCTTCCTCTCCGAGAAGGCACGCCAAGACCTCGACAGCTTCCCTCCCAGGATCGTCGATCAGATCCTGACCGACTGCCGAAGACTGGCTCAGGACCCCATCCCGGACGGCAAGCGGATCAAGAAGCTCAAAGGCTATCGTGCGCCTCTCTATCGGCTCCGCGCGGGTGATTATCGGGTGGTGTTTCAGCGGAAGGGAACCCGCATCGACATCGTCCGCGTGTTCAGCAAAGGCGACTTCGAACGCGCATACTGACGATCCATGCGCGCCCGCACCAAAGCCGGCCCCACCGCGCCAGCACACGGGCTGTACCTAATCCGCGTAGATTACTAAGTTACTTCTTCTCGGGTGGATTTTGGCTGTCGAGTTTCTTGCGCAGTTCGATGAGTTCGCGCTCGAGGGCTTCGAAGCGGTCGGCAATCGGGTCGGGCATGTTGGCGTGATCCATCGTCGCCTCGGGGATGCGCTCCCTCCCTTCCGTCTTGATGATCCGGGCCGGCACACCGATCACCGTGGAATTCGGCGGGACCGACTTCAGCACCACCGAGTTGGCCCCGATCTTGACGTTATCTCCGATCCTGATCCCGCCGAGAATCTTGGCGCCGGCACCCACCACCACGTGATTGCCCAGCGTCGGATGGCGCTTGCCCCGCTCCTTGCCCGTGCCCCCCAGCGTGACCCCCTGGAACAGCGTCACGTTGTCGCCGATCTCGGTGGTCTCGCCGATGACGACGCCCATGCCGTGGTCGATGAAAAAACTGCGGCCGATCTTCGCCGCGGGGTGGATCTCGATCCCCGTCAGCCAGCGCGCTAACTGGGAGATGACGCGGGGGATGAACGGGACACCCCACTTATGCAACCGGTGCGCGATCCGATAGGCCAGCAAGGCGTGGAAGCCCGCATAGGTGAGGATGACCTCCAACTTGCTGGTCGCCGCCGGGTCCCGTTCTTGCGCCGCAGCCAAGTCATCTTTGATCTTCATGAACATACCGGCCTTATTATAACCCCTCGATGAGGCACACCGCCTGGGCGATCATCGCCTCCTCGCGCCCCACCGCCCCCTGCCCCTCGCCACTTTTGACCTTCAGATTGATACGCGCCGGCTCCACACCCATCGCCTTGGCCAGAGCACCCTTCATGGCTGTGAGGTGCGGACCGAGCCTTGGCGCCTGGGCATTGATGACCGCGTCCACGTTGACCACGCGGCAACCCCTCCGTGTCAACATGGACATGACGGCTTCCAGCAGCTTCAGGCTCGAGATGTCCTTGTACCGCTGATCCGACGCCGGAAAGTGCGCGCCGAGGTCGCCTTCCCCCATCGCGCCCAGAAGCGCGTCGCACACCGCATGCGTCAGGACGTCGGCGTCCGAATGGCCGTCCAGCCCCTTGGAATGGGGAATTTCAATACCGCCCACGATGAGCTTGCGCCCGGGCACCAGCGGATGGATGTCGTAGCCTATTCCGACTCGCATGGCTTGCCCGATCTCGCGGCAAGAATCGCTTCGGCGATGACCAGATCCTCCGGCGTCGTGATCTTGATGTTCTCCCAGGTGCCCACGACGATCCCGACCTTGTGTCCCAATCGCTCCACCAGGGCGGCGTCGTCGGTCGCCTGCAGGCGCTCGATCGCAGCCTTCTC
>VBOK01000002.1 GCA_005877565.1 Nitrospirota bacterium | reverse complement strand
AGACGGTTGCCACAGAGATCGCGAGCAAGGTTCGTAAACACATCGGTCTCATGTCTCCTCCTCATTGTTTGTAGGGGCGATTCATGAATCGCCCCTACTCTCTACCAGCAACCGTTCGTGCTGAGCCTGTCGAAGCTCGAGAGTAACGGTAACCGAGATGAGGGTCAAGACGCCGTTGGGATGATCTTGCGCCTGACGAGCCCCCAGAGGAAGTCCAGTTCGTCCGACCCCAGCAGGGCATGGACCGTCACGTAGCTGGCGACGCTGATGCCCATGCCGACGATCAGCATGACGGCCTTCGCCGCCCAGGCCTCCGGCTGCGCCCAGACCCCGAGCCCGGCGATCCACAGGCAGGTCGCGACGATCGGCACCGATGCCAGGAGCACCCGCGCGTGGCTGCGGAGGATCGCCTCCCAGCCGAAGGCACCGAGCCGCCGGGCAAGGAACACCAGCAGCACGGCCATGTTCAGGATTGCGGACAGGGCCGTCGCCAGCGCGAGCCCGGCGTGCCGGAGCGGCCCCATCAGCAGCAGCGACAACGCGATATTGGCGGCCAGGGAGACCGCCGCCACCAGCACCGGCGTGCGCGTGTCCTGGAGCGAGTAAAAGGCCGACACCACGATGCGCACGCCGGCAAAGGCCCAGAGGCCGACCGCGTATGCGAGCACCGCCGCGGCCGTGCCCTGCGTGTCGGCCGCCGTGAACCGGCCGTGTTCGAAGAACAGGTGCACGATCGGGACGCGCAGCAGAATCAAGCCGACCATCGCCGGCACGATGATGAAGAAGATCAGCCGAAGCCCGAACCCCAGCGTGCCCCGCAGGGCGTCCAATTCGCCCTTCGCCGCCTGGGTGGACAGCGACGGCAACAAGGCCGTGGCCAGCGCCACGCCGAAGATCCCGAGAGGAAAGTGGATCAGCCGCATGCCGTAGAAGAGATACGTCGGCCCGCCCGGAAAGTAGGACGCCAGGATCGTGCTCACGAGGATGTTGATCTGCGTGACCGAGAGGCCGATCAGGGCCGGCGCCATCAGCCAGCCGATCCGGCGGACGCCCTCATGGCGAAAGTCAAACCGCCAGCCGAAGAGCAGCTCCGCCCTGCGCAGGGCCGGCATCTGGCTGAGCAACTGGGCAAGCCCGCCAATGACCACCCCGACAGCCACGGCGAGGATCGGCGCCGCGAACAGCGGCGCCAGCAGGAAGGCGCACGCGATGATCGCAACGTTGAACAGCACGGGCGAGAACGCCGGCGCCGCGAAGCTCCGGACCGAATTCAGGACGCCCATCGCCAGCGCCGCCAGCCCGATGAACAACAGGTACGGGAACATGATCCGGGTCAGCAGGGTGGTGAGCGCCTCTCGTTCCGGATTGTCGCTGAAGCCCGGCGCAATCAGCTTCACGAGCCAGGGTGCGGCGAGGATCCCCAAAACGCAGATGCCGGTCAGGATGGTGAGCAGCGTAGTGAAGGCGGCGCTGGCCAGTTCCCAGGCGTCGCGCTTGGTGCGCTTGGTCAGGTACTCGCTGAAGACCGGAATGAAGGCCGCCGACATCGAGCCCTCGGCGAAGAGCTCGCGCAGCAGGTTGGGAATGCGGTAGGCGACGAAGAAGGCGTCGGCGGCGAGACCCGCGCCGAACAGGCGTGCCAGCACCACGTCCCGCACGAAGCCGAGAATGCGGCTGAGGAGAGTCGCCAGCCCGATGACGCCGGCCGCCTCGACGACCTTCGCGCGCTCTTCTTGATGGGGTGTCGCCGACGAGTCGCCGTTCGACGGCATTTCAGCGCTTGGCCCGCCTCGGCGAACTCAGCCGCTCCAGCACCGCGGCAGCCAAGAGCGGCACCATGATCTCGTGGTGGCCGATCAGCATGTGCCCCGCGCCGCCCTTCTGGGTCGGCCGCCGGACGACATTGGTGAGCGGGCGATAGTGCGGGAGGAAGTCCATGTTGACGGTGGTGATCCGGTTTACCGTATGACCCAGGTTGCGGGCCAGCGTGAGGGCCTTGAGGAACACCTCCGGCATGATGACGGCGGAGCCCAGGTTCAGGTACACGCCGCCCTCGAGGCCCGCGACCACCGCTGCGAACGTGCGGAAGTCACGCAGCGTCCCCTCGCCCACCGCCGCTCCGTCCATGGCGGGGTGCATGTGGATGATGTCGGTGCCGATCGCCACGTGCACCGTCACCGGAATGCCGAGCCGCACGCCGGCCGCCAGCAGGCTCGTCTGCCGGTTCGGGAAGCGCCGCTCCTCGATCCAGGCCCCTAACGCTTCACCGATGCCCAGGCCCTTGCGCACGCCGCGTGTGATCGCCTCGTTCAGGAAGCGGCCGGTCTCTTCGGCCATCCCGAAACGGCCGGTGTTGATCTCCGTATCCACCTCCTCCGAGGTGCGTCCCATCAGCGCCAGCTCGAAGTCGTGGATGATGACCGCGCCGGTGAGCGCCAGCGCCGTAATGACCCGCCGCTCCATCAGGTCCACGAGCACGGGGTTGAGGCCGACCTTCGTGGGGTGCGCGCCCAGGCCGACGACCAACGGCTTGCCAGCCAGGCGGGCCTTGACGATCGCGTCCGTCACTTCGCGCAGCGTGCACGCAGCGAGGATGTCAGGCAGTCCGGCGAGGAAGTCGGTCACGGTGCCGCCGGGCTTCCACGGCCGGGCGGACTCGCCGAGCTTGACCTTGCTGTAGCGCTTGGCCAGCGGGTAGGTCTTGACCTTGTGGAGAGCGAGCGGCTTGACGAGGGGAACGCGGAGTTGCGGGGCTCCGGTTTGCTTACTCTTTGCCAAGCAGCGCCTCGTCAACGAGCTCGCAGAGGACGTGGCCGAGCGTGATGTGCGTCTCCTGGATGCGGGCGACCACTTTGGAGGGGACGACGAAGGGATGGTCCACGAGGCCGACGAGCTTGCCGCCCGTCCCGCCGGTCCAGCCCACCGTCACGAGCCCTTGCGCCTTCGCCGCCAGGAGTCCCTTCAGGACGTTCGGGGAGTTGCCGCTGGTGCTGATGCCGATCGCCACGTCGCCCGGGTGGCCCAGCGCTTGGACCTGTCGGGCAAAAATTTCGGAGAAGTCGTAGTCGTTGGCGATGCAGGTGAGCTTCGCCTGATCCGCGGAGAGCGCGATCGCCGCCAGCGGCTTCCGCTCGCGCCGGTAGCGCCCGACGAACTCGGCCGCGATGTGCGAGGCGTCCATGGCGCTCCCGCCGTTGCCGAAGAGCAGCACCTTGTTGCCCTTGCGGAACGTCTCGACGAGCAGGTCGGCGAGCTGCTGGATGCGGTCGGCGTGCTCCGCGACGAACTTGAGCTTCGCCTCGGCGCTCTCTTCAAACCAGCGGTGGATCTGGGGCTTCACGCTCACCTCGGGTGGTGAGCGTGATTGTAGGAGAGGGGCCTCGGAGTGTCAAGGAACGCTGGGGAATGGTATAGTGGGTTGACCTGAGCATGGCCCACGACAAGAAAGAGCAGGGCGAGAAGGTCGTCGCGACCAACCGCAAGGCGTTCCACGACTACGCGATCGAGGAGAAGCTCGAGGCGGGGCTCGCGCTCAAGGGTACGGAGGTCAAGTCCCTGCGCGAGGGCCGGGCCAACCTCCGCGATAGTTACGCCAGCGTGGATAAGGGCGTGGTCCGTCTGCACAACTGCCACATCAGTCCGTACAGCCACGGCAACATCATGAACCACGATCCCCTGCGCCCGCGCGTCCTGCTCCTGCACAAGAAGGAGATCCGCAAATTGATCGGCCAGACCCAGCAGAAGGGCCTGACGCTCGTGCCGCTGCGGATCTACTTCTCGCCGCGCGGGCTTGCCAAGGTGGAGATTGCGCTGGCCAAGGGGAAGAAGGAGTACGACCGCCGTGAGACCATCAAACAGCGCGAGGCCGGCCGCGAGATGGAACGAGCCATGAAAGGCGGGCGGCGAAAGAAGTGAAAATCGCCCTCATGACGGGGGCTTCTTGCGAAGTGTGGGCCGTTTCTTGCCTTTCAGCTTGCCGATTTCAGTTCGCACGTAATCCTCGAAGTCATCGCGCAAGAGGTCCATAGGGCCCCATATCGGAAATGTGATCTCGTGAATGCCAAGATACTTCGCGCGATGATGGACGTCACAAAGAACCCAGAGATTGTCTTCGTCGTGGTCAACCCAGTCCAGGATTTGTTCTTGAGTGAAGTCCTGCTTGTACTCGTGGCTGTCAGGGTGCCGCTTCCGGAGGTGAGGTAGCATGTGCTTGTTGAACTTCTCAACACTAATTGCGTTGGCCAGGGCCCACTCGATGACGTGGTGGTGGGTTTCCATAGCCTTGGCACCGTAGGTATTAGCCTTCGGATCCCTGAGCGTAGAGTTGCGGACACCGCAAATGAGACATGGGCGATCCTCGTCCCTTACCATCTTCTTGTGTACCTTCTTATACGCAGGTGTCTCACGTCGCTTGTCGTGCACAGGGTAAAACGCAATCTCGTCAAGTTCCCTCGGATTCTTGCGTATTGCTTGGACTCTCTTGTAAACCCGTAGTTGGTCCTGCAGACGCTGTGCCATATGCTCGTCTTGCAGTTGGCGCTTGGTCGGCATACCGGCTTCCTCCTTGGGCGGGGAAAAAAGTAGGACGAAAAAGGGGGGCAGGTCGTTACGGTCGTTTCCAGCTCGCGTCGGGATTGAATGTCGTCACCTTGGAGGCTATCGCGACGGTGTCCTTGCCCAGGTCCTTTTCATAGACCACCCCGTCATGATTGACAATAAAACTCATGATGCCTGATGCGCCATAACGCGCCGGATAGGCGATCACCGCGAAACCGCCGATCATCTTGCCCTTGACAAAATAGTCGTAGGCCCCGCCCGGAGCGTCCTGCTCCTGCCGGGTGAGAATTCTATAGAAATAGCCATGATAGGGTGCAAGAGTCCGGGAGCCTGAGCGGGTATAGCCCTCGCTCGCCGCTGCCGCCAGCAGCGGTCCGAGCGGACTCGGCGGCTCGTCCGCTGTTGTCTGCCAATAGAGCCCATCGCGCTTGCCGGGCGCGCTCACGAGTTTGGGTGCATATTCCGGAATACCATCGCCATCCAGATCGAGCGCCGCGTACTCGCGCTCGGCGTCAACGATCGCGAGGCAAACCTGGATCGTCGCCAGTTCGTTGCGGCCGATGCGGCGGGCGAGAATTTCTTCTTCGCCCTGCTGAGTGTCGAAACGCCAACCGCCATCCGATTTCACGAGCGGAATCGGCATCGGCCACTCGTCCTTGCCGATCACAAGCGTGGCTTTCGTGTCGCCTTCGAGCACGAGCTTGTGGGCTTCGCCATAGGCCTTGAGAAATGCCTCGCGGTTTTGCCGATCGGCGACCTCGTCACCCGAACTGGTCAGCTTGCTGCCGTGAGAGCCTAGAATCCCATGCAACATCGGTTGATCGTTCACCTCAACCGCTTCAACCAGTGCGGCGATCGCTGCCTCGGGCGACGCAAAGCTTTTGGGCCCTGCCGTCGCTGCCAGAGCCATGGGCGCCATCACCATGAGCGCCAAAGCGCAGATTGTCCTGTTCACCATATTCCCCTCTTGGCCCTAGGTTGGGAGATCACTTCGCTGCTGCTAGTGGTGCGAACTTCCGCTGCCGCCGCGAAAGCTGCCGGAAGACCGTGGCGCGGAGCCTTGGAAGCTCGCGTGCCCGCGCGAGCTGAAGGTCCGCACGTCCGCTCCATGGCCTACGCCTTCGAAGGCATGAGGCCGCTGTTCAAAATGAGGAGGAGGACTGACTCCGCTGGGCGCACTCGGGCGGCTTGGAGCGATGCGTGGGGAGGAACGGCTAACGTCGGGCACGTTCATGCGACCGGACAGGCTGCCTCGTTGTTCTGGACGACTGCCGGGGCCACCGCGCGCCTCCTGGCGATTGCCAAATTCGCGACGACCCTCAAACGAAGACGGCTCGTGTCCGCGGAAATCGCGACGTACCTCGGGCGACGCGCTCGTGCGACGAAATTGTTGACGCAACGACGCATCCCGATAGAGCACACCCCGGCGATGGACTGGATCGTGTTGCCAAACAGTCACCCGGTTCACGTTCCCCGTGCGGAAGTAGAAGTTGTTCACGTTGACAACGGTAATGTGGCGATGCGGCCAGTCGAAGGCGCCGAAAAAGAACCCTACGCCCACCGGAATCCCGACGCCCCAGGTGAAACCCACGGCGAATCTGGGGCCGACGAAATAGCCGGGCCACGGCGCCCAATAGACCGGCGGGTACGCCGGCCACCACCACGGCCCGTAGATCACCGCCGGATCGTAGTAGGGGACGTAGATGACTTCTGGCCTCGCCGGCTCGACCACGATGGTCTGCCCCTGCTGGTCCACGCGGACCTGGTCGGTCGACTTGAGATTACCGGCGTCGTACGCCTTATGGCGCAAATTCTGGACTGTGTCTGTCACCTGGGCCTGCTGGGCGAGAAACGCATCGCCGAGCCGTTCCGTCCAGTCCAGCTTCTCGTCCATCATCTGAAGAACCTGTGGAAATGCAGCAAGCGATTTGACGCTGGGATCCCAACTGTTCTGTTCGACCGCCCGCACGGCCTGGTCGCCTTTGAGGTCGGGATTGGCCCTGGACCAACGCGCGGCCTCGACGACCTCGAGCGGATACGTCGATGCCATCAAAATCTGCGACAGGAGCGAGTCGGGGTAAAGCGCAATCGGCGCCAGCATCTGATCGAGCTCTTGCTGCGTAAACGCACGCCTACTAGGACCCACTTCGGACAGTGCCGTCGTCGAGGAACTCGGCACAACGTTGAAGTCGGCTTCCGCCTCGTACTGCTGACACGTACTGGGGTCCGTCAACTTGTCAGTTAAGACATCTGAACCATCTGCCTGGGGGCAACGCCAGAGTTCGGCGTGAGCCGGGAAGGGCGACAGGAGCAGCGCCAGGATGATGACGGTGCCGAGGCGGAGCATATCAAGCCTCCTTATCCTAGTTCAGTTTCCTCACCCATTATGACACTCCTCACTGCCAAAAGTTACTTGCCGCCTCCAACTTATGGAAACTGAAAGGAATAGACACGAAAACTCCGGGTGTCGGCCGAGGACCTAACGAGCGCCCGGCACCTTCTCCTGGAGGAATTGCAGGACCGCAACCTCGTCGCGCCGCAGCGCGGCGGTAGACTTCTCGCGGCGGACGCGGCGTGACGGCGGGGTGAAGGACAGTGGGGCGGTGTGGCCCAGGAGGTAGGCATGTACCAGCGCGGGGTGGACGTAGTACTTCCGACATACGGCGCGCGTGTTCCCGAGCCGCTCGGCCACCGCATCGAGCGCCCGGACGATGTTCCGGTCCGCTTCACGACGGCTCGCCGCAGGCCCCATTGCCCGCAGCTCAACAGCGGCCACCATCGTGCCTCCCCAGGTGCGGAAATCCTTGGCCGAGACGTCGCGACCGGTGATTCCCCGAAGGTAGGCGTTCACATCGTCCGACGAAACGGTTTGACGCTTCCCGGACGCGTCGAGGTACTGGAACAATTCCTGACCCGGCAGATCCTGGCACCGTTGGATGATGCGAGCGAGCCGGGGTTCGGTGATGGACACGGAGTGTTCGACCCCGCTCTTACCCCTGAAGCTGAATCGCAGCAAGTCCCCTGCGACCTGCACGTGCCGCCTGCGCAGAGTCGTCAGCCCAAAGGAGCGATTTTCGCGGGCGTATTCGTCCTTGCCCACACGAATGAGCGTCTTGTCCAGCAGCCGCACCACGGTGGCGAGGATCTGGCGCCGGGTCAGGTCGCCGGCGCGAAGATCGCGCTCCACGCGTTCCCGGAGAATCGGGAGGACCTCGCTGAACTCGAGCATGCGGCGAAACTTCGACCTGTCACGCGTTTCGCGGTACGAGGGATGGTAGCGATACTGCTTCCGGCCGCGGGCGTCGCGCGCCGTCGCCTGGATGTGGCCGTTGGGATCCGGGCAAATCCACACGTCGGTCCAGGCCGGCGGGATCGCCAGCGCGTTGAGCCGTTTCCGGCTGCCCGGGTCACTGATGCGCGAACCGTTCGGGGCGTAGTAGCTCCAACCCTTCCCGGAACGGCGCCGACGGATGCCGGCCAAGCCGTCCGTGACGTAGTGGAGTCCGGCGCGGGTCGCTGCTTCGCGAAGCTCATGGCGCTTTTCACCACGCATAGATCACCCCGGTGCCGACTCGGAACCGATCTTGCGCGACCGGATCCCTGAAGTCCCGCCACACCGGCAGAGAGACCAAGCCAAAGAACACGAGGCCGTGCCCCGGCGAGTAGACAAGGGTGGGGTGTACGAGCAGTTCTCTGCCGCCGGTGTTCGGATCGTCGGTTCCCGCCACCCGGTCCCTGAGATAGGTCTCGTAGGACCAGCCGAGTTGATAGCTGATCAATTTCCCTGTGGTAAAGTCTTCCCCCGGCGTGAACGCGAGACCGCCGCCGAGAAAAATGTTGTCGCCCTTTTTGCTGCCTGTTTTGTCGGGACTGTTATGCCGGTAGTAGGTGTAGGCGATCCCCGACCACGCGCCTTTTTCCAGGCTGCCCAGCGCCCCGCCGAGGTAATCCAGCGGGCCGTCCCAGGCCTTGTGATCGATGACGCCGCTTGGAATTTCGACGCCGGCCACACCCAGGAGAAAGTTCCCGTCGCGATTCCATTCATCAATCAGGGTCGAGAGATCGTAGCGATACCGTGCGCCCAGGATGATGTCCTCGAATCCCGATCTGCTGGACCCAGCATCGAGCTGGTTGATGACCGAATAGGGAACAATCGCGGTGACCGTGACCGGCAGGCCTTGGACGGGATTCACGCCTCCGCTGATCACCCCGGTGGTTTCTTGCGTCTTTTGTCCCGATGTACCGGTCTGTCTTGAGAACACCTGCGCGCTGACAAACCTGTCGAGGCTGTACAGCAGCGACGATTGCGGGCCGAATATCGCCTCATGGTGAGCGTCCACGATCGTTGGAACGAAACTCAAGGCACCAGCAGCAACGCAGAGTGCAAGAGTTCGAAGCCGCACGGACGGAGTGTAAGCGAAAGGCTGGTGGGAATGGAAGGCCGTTGCTGGAGGGAAACAAACAGTCAGGGCGGCGTAACAACCCAATCAGGTGGAGGTTGGGCAATCCCCCAGACGTTCCCAGGCGCCTCGAGCTCAAGCCCAATCCTCCACATCTTCACCGCGACAGACTCTGCAGGGGTCGAGCGAATGACATGGGCAACGGTAATGGCGACACGCGTCATGCGATCGAGGCGTACCCGAGTTTGGCTAGGGAGCGGGCGGGGCCCCAAGAGCTGGCAGCCGTGGCTGCTGACCTCTACAACCTCGCATCGCTCTATGAAGCTAGAGGAGGGGTAGAGGCCCATCGCGTATACCGCCAGCGAGAATGGTATTCGCTGGCTGCGCCGCCGTTCTACGCCCGTAGCCTTGTTTTCCGTCTCAGTCATAGAGACAGCTCAATTGGGGAACACTACAGAGAGGATGCTCCACGGTGCCTAGGGCGGAAGCTTAGTTTAAAGGGAAGGGGTGGGGGCATAGAGTGAATCCATGGAATCAGGGATGGAACATCCCTGAATCATGGATGAGAATATCCCTGAAATCATTGAGAGGAATATCCAAAAGGATAAAAGAAGGGATAGAAGGGGACAAGTTTACTTTGATCTTAGGTGCCGGGCAGCTTGAGCACATCCTTCACGCCTTTGGCCAGAAACAAGCAGGCTCCAAGGGCCAGCCCTAGGATGCCGGACAGCGATGCAGTGAGGGAGAGAGGCTTGTAGTCCTTCAAAACGGATAAAGTGGCCGTAAGGGAGAACTTATCTGCCACAGCCGTGAGTGCTTTCGGCAATTGGTCTTTCACCGCAACATAGAGGCTTTCCCCAGCAATGGCCAGCACGACTGCAACAAGCAGCCAGAACCAAGGCTGGCACCAGTGTACGAAAGCCTCCCGCCACGCAGAAGCCGAGCGCAGGTACCGCCACGGCACCAAAAAAAACGCCAGCACGAGCATCGGGAGGACAATCAACACCAGAACGCTGACTGGCGGGTAGGTCAACTCCGCCGCAGGTAGCCGGACCTTCAGCTCGAGCGCCAACGCGCTCGCGCACGTCGCGCAGTATGGCGCAAGCAGCCACCTGTCGATGGCCAGCGCAACTGCCAGCCACAAAAGAACCGCAACTGTCGCGGTGCCGAACGACCGCATAGAAGCACCTACCGCTCCCCTTTTGCCTTCCCCAGGAACCTGTCTGAAGGGATGCAGATTCCATCCTCGCCGCCGAGCATCTCTCCACGGCCTGACAGAACCCACTGACCCACCAGCGCCGCCGTCGCGGCGTCCAACTCATCGCTTGTTGCCGCGTTGGTCAAGCCTCTCACGCCCAGCCGCCTGAGTCCGGCCCGGAGTCCCGCAAGGTCTCGGTGCTGGCGGGGCAGGCCCCATACATCTTGAGCGCCCCCCGGGTAACACTCGATCGCGCGATAGCCCATCGCCCGTATCTTCGCTTTAAGCGCCAGACCGCGCGTGGTCAACATTCGCATGGGCCCAAGCGTGATGGGGAAGAACCGAATCCCACGCCGTCGTAGCTCAAGATCGCAGTCGCGAAAATGCTCGCCTCGTCGGTCAGAGATCGTCTTTCGCCCTTTGGGCAAGCTGAGCGGCGCATCGATCGGAACGAGGTCGGGCTGTGCCTGCTGTACTGTGTTCAGTATGTCTTCGTCGCTGAACGCGACGGACGTCTGCGCCTGCACGCCGCGCAGAAGACACATCCCCGTCGGCCGCCGCGGCGACCCCGCGAGATCGATCCCGAGCACGACAAAGGGTTTACTGGTGAGCCGCATCTTGCGCCAGTGCCCGACGGATCGCCTTCTTCGCGCCGGTCGTGACCGGAGCCCCGTGATTGGGGCACAGCACTCGGAACGGCAGGTTCAGGAGACGCCGCACGCTACGGCGTGTGCCCTTCGGATCGTCCTGATATTCACCGGGCACGAAGTCCAAGCCCTCGCCTTCGTCATTCGTGAGGAGATCCGCGCAGAATACCACGCCTCCGTTCCTCGATAGGTAAAAGGAGTAATGCGCGTCGGTCGGACCGGGTGAGTGCACGGCCTTCAAGCCGCCGGGCAGGCGCGCGCCGGGGCCGTACCAGCGGTCCGGCGTCGTCCCTTCGAAATCGACCGCGCGCCGGGGAGCGTACACGGGAACGTTGAAGGTCTCGTGGTACCGCCTGGCGGCCCGCTCATGGCACGACGCGGTCAGGCAGATCGCTTCCACCGTGCCCAGCTTCTTCAGGTCGCGTGGCTTCATCGGCAATGGATCGATCAGAACCGCCCGATCGTTCTTCACGACCACATAGCCGTCGCTCTCGGAATCGATCCGGTCATCGTGCATGGTAAAGCGATAGACGCCCGGCGCCACTTCTCCGACCAGCTTCGCGACTCCTTTCGGCTCCGGCATTGCGTCCTCCCGCCGCCCTCATTGCGCCGCAACTAAAGTAGACTGTCCCCTTTTTCCTATCTCCGTCATTCCAGTTCTTCCTCCACCAGACCATCCTCCAGACCGGCTTCGCTCAGGATACGACGACAAAAGCTTGCCTGACCAGACAGAACATAGAATGCCACGCCGTCGTACTTGGTCGGAAGAATGCCAAGCAGGTATGTCTCGAACGGCTCATTCTCGACGCAGTAGTCAACACCGTTTTCGGAAAGAGCCTGCTCAACGTCTTTGGCCTCGCCAAGACGCCCGGCAATGTAGACCCTGGCGACCTCTTTGTCGGCAAAGCACTCAGGATCAACCATTGCCATTAGCAGCCCCCCCACCAATCGCTCCCCTAAATCGACGCCGACCCCAATTTTCTGCTCTTGAGTTCTTGGCGCGATGACATACCTCAAAACGATTTCCACAAGGATCCTCGAAAAAAACGGCGTAGTAGCCGGTTTCCCCGGGTTGGGGAATTTCATGAGCGGGGCCTTCGATGTTCCGCGCACCCGCACGAGCAGCAATCTCAGCCAGCCTATCAACCTCGCTGGTGCTGTCTGCCCAGAACGCGACGCGGCACTCGTTGGCCACATGCTGCGCCGACTCTGTCACACCGAAAAATTCGCTGGCGCCATCTGCGCCGGCGGCCTCGAACTGTAACCACCCCTCGATTCTGACGTCGCGAGTGAAGCCTAGGGCAGGCAAGAGGGTCTCGTAGAACGGTCGTGCCTCGGAAAGGCTGCGCACCCGGAGATCAACGTGATCGTAGCGTCGAGGCATGGCGAGATGGCCTAAGCAGCCGTCCTGACAAGCAATCGTTATCCGAGTGTCTGAAGCAACGCACGCATTTCCGGAATGAGGTCTGCCCCACCGCTTGAGCGGCCGGATGCGGCGGCGTTGATGCCGGCTGTGAGCACCGGCTTGGCTTCCTCGTTGCGCCCCAGGCCCGCCAATGCGCGGGCCAACGCAAGGTGCGAGGCGACATGCACGGGATCGAGCTGGATCGCGACGCGAAGGTGCTCGACCGCTTCCTCCAGATTCCCGCCTTCCTGCAGGATCTTGTTACCAAGGCCGTAGCGTCCCAGAAAGCCGTTGGGATTCTTGGCCACCATTTGCCGGAACGCATCGAGATCCATCAGGCCCTCCGACACTGATGCAAAACGTCTGGCATCTTAGCATCGTTCGAGACAGTCCGGCCAGACCAGAAAGGGCACCGTCCCTTTTTTGTCTGCAACTTGATATCGCACATTGCCCATGATACATGGGGTCAGGTTGGAGCAGATCGAAAAAGAGTTGGCGATGGCTGAGGCGGCGCTGCGGGAAGCCAACGAGGGAAAGGCCCGGGTCTGCGCTCGCCGGGCCGTCGCCTTGGCAGCGGAAGCCTCGTTGGAGCGGTTTCCGCGGCCTGGTTGGCGCGGAGACGCCATGCATCACCTCCGACAGATTCAACAGGAGGAATCCATTCCCCTACCAATCCGTCAGGCTGCCGAGCGACTCAGCACAAAGATCACGCAACGGGGCACCGCGCCGTTTACGTCCAACCCGATCGCGGATGCCAAGTTGATTATCGCCTACCTGATCTCTGCAGAGCATAACCCGCCGCAACTAAAGTAGCCTGTCCCGTTGTGCTGTTCCGTTTAGAAGCGCGCCACACGTTCAAGATCAGCGACGCCAAGAGTGACAAGACTGAGAAGGGGTTCCATGAAGAATCTGTTAATGCTGCTTAACGGACAACGAT
>VBOK01000174.1 GCA_005877565.1 Nitrospirota bacterium | reverse complement strand
TCGCCGGCGGCTTCACCAGCGTCTGCTGCATGCCGAACACGTCGCCGGTGAACGACAACCAGTCCGTGACGGAGTTCATCCTGGACAAGGCTCGTGCCGCTGGGCTTGCCCACGTGTTCCCCATCGGCGCGATCACAAAGGGGTCCGAGGGCAAGGAGCTCGCGGAGTTCGGGGAGCTGAAGGACGCCGGGTGCGTGGCGGTGTCCGACGACGGCAAGCCCGTCATGAACGGCATGGTGATGCGCCGTGCGCTCGAGTACGCGCGGGCCTTCGCCCTCACGGTCGTGGACCACTGCGAGTGCCTCCACCTCTCGGAAGGGGGGTGCATGCACGAAGGACTGGTTGCCACCGAGATGGGCCTGCACGGCGTCCCTGCCGCGGCGGAGGACGTCATGGTGGCCCGCAACCTGGCCCTTGCGGAACTGACCGGTGGGCGGCTGCACTTAGCTCATCTCAGCACGGCCGGCTCGGTCCGGATGGTCCGGGAGGCCAAGGCCCGTGGCATCAAGGTCACGGCCGAGGCCTGCCCCCACCATTTTCTCCTGACCGACGAGGCCGTACGCGAATTCAACACGAACGCGAAGATGAACCCGCCGCTGCGAAGCCGCAAGGATGTGGACACCATCAAGGCGGGGCTGAAGGATGGGACCATCGACGCCATCGCGACGGACCACGCCCCGCACGCGGACTTCGAAAAGCAGCGGGAGTTCGACTATGCCCCCTTCGGGATCGTGGGGCTGGAAACCGCCTGGGGCCTCGCCTTGACGTTGGTGGACGAAGGCCTGTTGTCAGTCGAACAGGTGGTCGCGTTGCTGACCGTGCAGCCGGCCCGCGCGTTCGGCCTCTCCAAGGGCACCCTGGCCGTTGGAGCCGACGCCGACGTGACGCTCATAGACCCTGACGCTCAATGGGTCGTCGAGCCCGAGCAGTTTCGGTCCAAGGGACGTAACACGCCCTTCGCCGGGTGGAAGCTGAAGGGGCGGGTGACGACGACGATCGTCGGCGGGAGGGTGGTCTATCCGTAAGCTCATCGTGGTGTGTCAGTGTGTCGAGGTCATCGCGCTGGCGGTCTGGGTCGGGGGACTGGAGTTGTTGCGAAGGACCTGATCAGCAGGCCTGAGTGGGCCGTGGCGGGGATCATGGTGATGGTGGCCGTCGGGTTGACCTTTTACCTCAATCCCGAGGTCGTGCGGCTGCAGGAGTTGGCCTTCGCCACAATGGAAACTGAGGCGAAAAAATCGGCATACGATGCCTTTTTCCACTATCATTGGATTGCGCGGATTCTCTATCTGATCAACCTGGGATTGGGCACGACCCTCCTGTGCATGAAGGTGCAGAAATGGGTGCGGTGAAACCGGCTGTCCTCGCGTTGGCGGATGGGACCGTGTTCAAGGGCACCGCGTTGGGCGCGTCTGGGGAAACCGCCGGCGAAGTGGTGTTCAACACCGCCATGTCGGGGTATCAGGAGGTCCTGACGGACCCGTCGTACCGCGGCCAGATGGTCACGATGACCTATCCGCACATCGGCAACTACGGGATCAACCCAGAAGATGTCGAGTCCGCTCGCCCGTGGTTGGCCGGCTTCATCGTAAAAGAAGCGTGCCCGTACCCGAGCAACTGGCGGAGCCGGCTGACCCTGGACGAGTATCTGCGTCAGCACGGCATCGTGGGGATCCAGGGGATCGACACGCGGGCCCTGACCACGCACCTCCGCGACCACGGCTCGCAGCAGGGCGTCATCTCGCATGCGGACCTCGACCCCAAGCGAGTGGTGCGAAAGGCGCGGGAGGCCCCCAGCATCCTCGGTCGGGACCTGGTCAAGGAAGTCACCTGCGCCAAGCCCTATAAATGGATGGAGGACTCCGGTAAGTGGAAAGTGGGGGCGGGAGGGGCATCACCAGATGGGGCCCCCTCCCGTCAGATGGGCGCGGGAGGGGCATCACCAGATGGGACCCACTCCCGTCAGGTGGGTACGGGAGGGACGAATGGCCATTTCAAGGTCGTGGCCTATGACTTCGGGATCAAGTACAATATTTTGCGGCGGCTGGTGGATGAAGGCTTCGAGGTCACGGTCGTCCCGGCCTCGACCACGGCCGACGCCGCGCTGGCGCTGAATCCCGACGGGATTTTCCTGTCCAATGGTCCGGGCGACCCGGAAGGGGTTCCCTACGCGGTCGAGGCGGTGCGGATGTTGTTCGGCAAGCGGCCCATCTTTGGGATCTGCCTTGGCCATCAGATCATCGGACTCGCGCTGGGATTGCAAACGTATAAGTTGAAATTCGGGCACCATGGGGCGAACCATCCGGTGCTCGACTTGGAGACTCGCAAGGTGGAGATCACGTCCCAGAACCACAACTTTGCGGTGCGGGGAGGAGAGGCCAGTGGAGCCGGCGCGAAACCGGCCCCATGGACCACGGCCTACGGCCGCGTGCAACTGACCCATGTCAGCCTGAACGATGATGCCGTCGAAGGTCTGCGCTGTCTCGATCTGCCGGCGTACTCCGTCCAGTACCATCCCGAAGCCTCGCCGGGCCCCCATGACGCGAGGTATCTGTTCCATCGGTTCACCGACCTGATGGCGAAAGGAAAGGCATAATGAAAAATAGGGTCAGAGTCCATTTCCAGGCAAAGCCACAGTCGGCACATTCCATCAGATGGAAATGGACTCTGACCCTATTTTTCCTCGCGCTGGTCACCGCAGGCTGCATCTCCATTTCCCTCTTCCCGCAGACCATGCCGCTGCGGGAGAAGACGGTGCAGGGCACTGCCACGGATAAGATTCTGATGATGGATCTCTCCGGCGTCATCTCCGAGAAGGGCTCCAGCAAGCTCCTGAGCGAGTCGGAAGATTTAGTCGCTCTCATCAAGGAGGAATTGACGCTGGCTGCCGAGGACAGCCAGATCAAGGCGCTGCTGCTGCGAATCAACAGCCCCGGCGGAACCGTCACGGCATCGGACGTCATCCATCACGAGATCAACGAGTTCAAGTCAAAACGCAAAATTCCCGTCGTGACCGTCATCATGGACGTCGGCGCCTCCGGAGGGTACTACATCGCCGTCGCCGCCGATCGGATCATCGCCCACCCGACGAGCGTGACCGGCAGCGTGGGGGTCATCATGCTGCGCGTCAACGCGGAGGGCTTGCTCCAGAAGATCGGCGTGGAGGCGGGCGCGATCAAATCCGGTGCGAAGAAGGACATTGGCTCGCCGTTCCGCCCCATGAGCGAGGAGGAGCGTGCGATCTTCCAAAACATGATCAACGGGTTCCAGTCGCGCTTTCTCGAGGTGGTTACCAAAGGACGGAAGGCCCTGCCGGCTGACCAGCTCAAGCTCATCGCGGACGGGCGCGTCCTCACGGGGCCGCAGGCCGTGCAGTTGGGTCTGGTGGACCAGATCGGCTATTTGGACGACGGGATCGCCGCGGCCAAACAACTGGCCGGGCTCGCCGACGCCCGCGTCGTGATGTACGTACGGCCCGGAACGTACAAAAACAACATCTACTCCCAGGCGCCCGGTACAAGCACTCTGGAAGCCTTGGCGAACCTGGACATCATGGGGCTGGTCCGCGGCGGGACGCCCCAATTCCTCTATCTATGGATGCCCTGAGCACACACATGATTGGCAGGCGTGATGCCCTTGCCAAGTCACTCCGGCTCACCGCAGGGCTGTGCGGAGTGTGCCTGACGGGAGGGCTGCTAGACCTGTTACTGGGCTGCACGCGCGCACCCATCACCGGCCGCGAGCAACTGATTTTCTTTTCCGAGGAGACAGAAAATAAGATGGGCATCGAGGCCTACCGGGACGTCCTGCGCCAGTTCCCGCTCAGCACGAACCCGGAGGCCAATGCGATGATTCGGCGAGTCGGCGAACGGATCGCGGCCGTCGCCAACAGGCCGAGCTACGACTGGGAATTTGCCCTGATCCAGGACGATAAGATCGTCAACGCCTTCTGTCTGCCGGGTGGAAAGGTGGCCTTCTTCACCGGCATTCTCAAGCATACCCAGAACGAGGCAGGCGTGGCCACGGTGATGGGCCATGAGGTCACCCACGCTATCCAACGGCACGGGGTCGAGCGGATCAGCCGAGGAATTCTCGAGCAGATCGCACAGGTCGGCGCGATCGCCGGCAGTGCCTTCGGCCATGTAGACCCACGTGCCGTGCAGGGTGTCCTCATGGCTTACGGCGTCAATGCTTCCCTGCCGTTCAGCCGCGTCCAGGAAACCGAAGCGGACTATATCGGGCTCCGCCTGATGGCCCAGGCGGGCTACGACCCTCACGAATCCATCGCCTTCTGGGAGCGGATGAGCGGGTGCCCCCGCAACATGATCGGCAAGCTCTGCTTCCGGTCCGGCGCGGGCGTGCCGGAGTTCCTGAGCACGCACCCCTCGGAAGAGACCCGGATCAAAAATCTCGAACGGTGGATCCCTCAAGCCATGCAGTATTACAACCCGCCTCCCGACGCGCCACCCACCGCTCCACCGTCCAAGGCCATGGGCTAAACACCGGTGCCCAAGCGTCATGACATTCAGACGATCCTGTTGATCGGCTCGGGCCCGATCGTCATCGGCCAGGCCTGCGAGTTCGACTACTCGGGGACCCAGGCCTGCAAAGCCTTGCTGGAAGAGGGCTATCGCATCGTCCTCCTCAACAGCAACCCGGCCACCATCATGACCGATCCGGAGCTGGCCGACCGCACCTATGTCGAACCGATCACCGCCGAGGTCGTCGAGCAGATCATCGAGCGTGAGCGCCCGGACGCGCTTCTCCCCACCATGGGAGGCCAGACCGCGCTGAACATGGCCGTCGACCTCGCCAAGCGGGGAATCCTGGCCAAGTACAAGGTACAACTGATCGGCGCCTCGGCCGAGGCGATCCACAAGGCGGAAGACCGCAACGAATTCAGGGAGGCGATGTGGCGAATCGGGCTGAAGGTTCCGGACAGTGGCATCGCGACCAGCCTCGTTGAGGCTGAGCATCTCATCGACCAGCTTAGCTTTCCGGCTATTGTCCGCCCCTCTTTCACACTTGGCGGCACTGGCGGGAACATCGCTTACAACCGCGAGGAGTTCAAGGCACACGTCGAGTGGGGGCTCATGCAAAGCCCGGCTAAGCAGGTCCTCATCGAGCAGTCCGTGTTGGGCTGGAAAGAGTATGAGCTCGAGGTGATGCGCGACACGAAGGACAACGTCGTCATCGTCTGCCCCATCGAGAACTTCGACCCGATGGGCATCCACACCGGCGACAGCATCACCGTCGCGCCCGCGCAGACCCTCACGGACAAGGAGTACCAGCTCATGCGCGACGCCTCGCTCATGATCATACGGGAGATCGGCGTGGACACCGGCGGATCCAACATCCAGTTTGCGGTGAACCCGGTGGACGGTGAGATGGTCGTCATCGAGATGAACCCGCGGGTCTCCCGCAGCTCCGCGCTGGCGTCGAAGGCAACGGGCTTCCCGATCGCGAAGATCGCGGCCAAGCTGGCCATCGGCTACACCCTGGACGAGATCCCCAACGACATCACGCGCGTGACGAAGGCGTCCTTCGAGCCGAGCATTGACTATGTGATGGTGAAGATCCCGCGATTCGCCTTCGAGAAGTTCCCGCAGACCGA
>VBOK01000173.1 GCA_005877565.1 Nitrospirota bacterium | reverse complement strand
AGCGGCGTGCGATACCATTGGTAAACGGGTCCGGATCGAACTGATCGGCAGCGAGCAGACTGAAGGGACAGCCGAAGGGCTTGCCTCCGACGGCGCGCTACGTCTTCGTGCCAAGAATGGAAAGGTTCTCGAAATTCGTGCTGGAGATGTCATACACTTAAGATGACGTACAGATCGTTTAACGTATAACGGTTTTACAATGCTGCTCGCGATCGACATCGGCAACACGAACATCGTCTGGGGCGTCTTCGACGGTGGCAAGCTCCTGGCCGACTGGCGAGTGAGTACGGACCACTCCAAGACCACCGACGAGTACGCCATTCTGCTCCTGGATCTCCTGAGGGTGGAAGGGATCAGTCCGGATCGCATGGACGGCGTCATCCTGTCGAGCGTCGTGCCTCCGCTGACGCCGCTCTTCGAGGAGCTGTCCGCGACCTACTTTCACTGTCTCCCGCTAGTCGTGTCCCACGAGCTGGAATCCGGCCTGACCATCAAATACACCAACCCACGCGAGGTCGGCAGCGATCGGATCGTCAATGCGGCGGCAGCCTACCGCCGGTACGGCGGGCCCATCATCATCGTGGACTTCGGGACCGCCACGACCTTTTGCGCGGTCACAGCCGCCGGAGAGTACCTGGGCGGCGCCATCGCCCCAGGCCTGCGGATCTCCGCCGAGGCCCTGTTCAACCGGACCGCGAAGCTCCCCAAGATTGAGATGGTTCGTCCCAAAACCGCCATCGGCCAGGACACCGTGACCAGCATGCAGTCTGGTTTGATCTTCGGGTACGCCGGGATGGTCGACGAGCTCGTTCGCCGGATCCAACAGGAACTGGGTCAGGACTGCTTCGTGTTGGCAACCGGCGGGTTGTCAGGCTTGATCGCCCCAGAATCTCGGACGATCCGTGAGGTACGCCCACACCTGACCCTCGAAGGGCTCGCTCTCATCTATGCCCTGAACAGGCCGTCCTAACTTCCCCCTGCTTCGAGAAGAATTTTTATAGAGAAACCGGCCTCTTGGCTTGATTACCGGCACGCGATGGCTACTTTAAAGCAACGCTGAGTACATGGAATGAGAAAAAAGAGCGATTCTGTAGAAAAAACAGGCGGGTCCGGCACGTTCGACAAGTCTGAGCCCAGTGTCGAGGAGGCCGCATCGGACGCCGATGCCACGGCCGCCGAGATGGCGGAGTCCGCTTCGAGCGCCAGCGAACAGCAGGGTCAGTCCCTCGAAGAGGAGCTCAAGGTCACCCAAGACCGGTACCTCCGGTTGGCTGCGGAATTCGAGAACTACAAGAAACGGGTGCAGAAGGATCAGGTGGAGTACACGAAGTATGCAACCGAACGCCTCCTGCGAGAGTTGCTTCCCGTGTTGGACAACCTGCAGCGGGCGCTCCGGCACGCGCAGCAATCGGGCGGCAAAGCAGTGGCGACGGTGGATCCCCAGGGACAGGTACCGAATACGATGGTGGAGGAATACGAAAAGGGTTACTACTTGCACGACCGCGTGCTGCGGCCAGCGATGGTGACGGTCGCCGCGAGCGGTCCGGACGAATGCCGGGACGCGCCGGTAAAGTCGACGCCGTAACCGGTTGGTTGCTCGTTCATGATTCAGGGGCGAAGGGAAGGAGAACGCCATGGGTAAAGTAATCGGAATCGATCTCGGGACAACGAACTCCTGCGTGGCCATCATGTCGGGAGGCGACCCGGTCGTCATCGCCAACGCGGAGGGGAACCGGACCACCCCGTCGGTGGTGGGGTTCACCGAGAAGGGGGAGCGTCTGGTGGGCCAGATCGCGAAGCGCCAGGCCATCACGAACCCGGAGAACACTGTCTACTCGATCAAGCGCCTGATCGGGCGGAAGTATGAGTCCAAGGAAGTGCGCGAAGCGATGAAACGTCTTCCTTACAAGGTCGTGTCCGCCCCGAACGGCGACGCGCACGTCGAGATCCGCGGGAAGCATTACAGCCCAGCCGAAATCTCGGCCATGATCCTCCAGAAGATGAAGCAGACCGCGGAAGACTACCTGGGCGAGCCGGTGACGGAAGCCGTCATCACGGTGCCCGCCTACTTCGACGACAGCCAGCGGCAGGCCACCAAGGACGCCGGCCAGATCGCGGGCCTCAACGTGCTCCGCATCATCAACGAGCCGACGGCCGCCTCGCTGGCCTACGGCCTGGACAAGAAAAAGGACGAGCGGATCGCAGTCTACGACTTGGGTGGCGGCACCTTCGACATCTCCATCTTGGAAATCGGCGATGGAGTATTCGAGGTCAAGTCCACCAACGGCGATACCTTCCTGGGCGGCGACGACTTCGACCTGCGGATCATGGATTGGCTGGTCGAGGAGTTCAAAAAGGATCAGGGCATTGATCTGAAAAAGGATCGCATGGCCCTGCAACGCCTCAAGGAAGCAGCCGAGCGCGCGAAGATCGAGCTCTCCTCCTCCCAGGAGACTGAGATCAATCTGCCGTTCATCACGGCAGACGCCAGCGGGCCTAAGCACCTCGTGATGAAACTGACGCGGGCCAAGCTCGAGCAGTTGGTGGACGATCTCGTTCAGCGCACGATCGAGCCGTGCAAGAAGGCGCTGGCCGACGCCGGCGTCACGGCCAAGGACGTGGACGAAGTCGTGCTGGTCGGCGGCATGACCCGCATGCCCAAGGTCATCCAGCTCGTGCGGGAGTTCTTCGGCAAGGAGCCGCACAAGGGCGTGAACCCGGACGAGGTCGTCGCAGTCGGCGCGGCGATCCAGGGCGGCGTATTGAAAGGCGAGGTGAAGGACGTTCTGCTGCTGGACGTCACACCGCTGACCCTCGGCATCGAGACGCTGGGCGGCGTGTTCACCCGGCTGATCGAGCGCAACACGACCATCCCGACCAAAAAGAGCCAGATCTTCTCCACGGCCGCGGACGGCCAGACGGCGGTGACGATCAACGTCCTGCAGGGCGAGCGGGAGATGGCGGCCGACAACAAGTCGCTGGGCCACTTCGACCTCGTGGGCATCCCGCCCGCGCCGCGGGGCGTGCCCCAGATCGAAGTCACCTTCGACATCGACGCGAACGGCATCGTCCACGTCGGGGCCAAGGACCTGGCGACGCAGAAAGAGCAATCGATCCGAATCACTGCGTCCAGCGGCTTGAACAAGGACGAGATCGAGAAGATGGTCAAGGAATCCCAGGCTCACGCGGCGGAGGATAAGAAGAAACGGGAGCTCGTGGAAGCCCGCAACGAGGCCGACAACCGCATCTACGGCATCGAGAAGCTCCTCTCCGAACACGGCGACAAGATCAGCGAGCTCGCAGAAGATCGGCGAGGAAATGTACAAGAAGACCGCGTCGAGCGGTGCAGGCGCGTCGGAAGCCGAGGGGTCCGGCAGCGACGGCCGCACCGGCAGTGCGGGCAGCGGCCAGAGTGAGGAAAAGGTGGTGGACGCCGAATACACTGAAGTGAACAAAGACAAGTCATGATCGCGTTTCGCCATGACGCGCCATGGCCTCGACAGTGAAACGAGACTACTACGAGATCCTCGGCGTCGACCGGAACGCCAGCGAGGAGGAGATTAAGAAGGCCTACCGACGGCTCGCCCGGCAACACCATCCCGACACCCAGATCAGCGAGCAGGAGAAGAAGGCAGCCGAGGAGAAATTCAAAGAGATCAACGAAGCCTACGCCACGCTGAGCGACCAGGACAAGCGCCGTCGCTACGACACATTCGGCCATGCCGAGGGCCCGCAGGGCTTTGAAGGGTTCGGGCAAGGCTTCGGCGATATCTTCAACGACATCTTCGAAGACTTCTTCGGTGGGCGGCAAGGGGGTCGCCGGGTCGCACGCGGGTCCGACATCGAGTACCGCCTGAACCTGACCTTCGAAGACGCCGTCAACGGCAAGGAAGTCAGCCTCAATATCCCCCGATGGGAGATCTGCAAGGAGTGCCACGGCAGCGGGGCCAAGAGCCCTGAATACATCAAGGTCTGCCCGAGCTGCAAGGGGGCCGGCCAACTCCGGTTCCAACAGGGCTTCTTCACCATCAATAAGACGTGCGGACGCTGCCAGGGCACCGGTCACACAATCACCGCGTTCTGCCCGACGTGCCGCGGGCAGCAGCGGGTGCAGACGGAACGCGTGCTCACCGTGCACATTCCAGCCGGCGTCGAGACGGGCACCAGGCTGCGCCTGGCGAACGAGGGCGAGCCGGGGGAGAACGGCGGCCCGCCCGGCGATCTCTATGTGCTGATCCATGTCGCGTCGCATCCGACCTTCACCCGCAAGGGCAACGACATCGTTTGTGAAGTCCCCGTCAGTTTCGCCGCCGCCACGCTCGGGGCGAAGATCAAGGTACCGACGCTGAAGGGCGACGGTGCGGTCATCAAGATCCCTCCCGGGACCCCGCATGACAAGATCTTCCGGCTCAAGGGGCTCGGCGCGCCCAGCCTGCGGGGCAATGGCACGGGCGATCAGCTTATCCGCGTGAAAGTCGAAATCCCCACGAAGCTGACTCCGAAGCAGAAGGAACTGCTGGAGGAATACGCCAGGAGCAGCGGCGAGTCGCTCGACCACGAGGGCGGCATCCTCAACAAGATGAAAAACATGTTCGAGTAATGCCCGTCTTCTTCATCGAGCGGGACGCCATCCGAAACGGGACGGTTTCGATCACCGGCCCGTTGGCCCGCCATCTGAAGGGCAGCCTCCGCGTCCGGCCTGGCGAGACGGTCTGGTTGGGGGAATCGGGCGGGCCCCGTTACCAAGTCCGCATCACCGCCACCTACCGCGATCGCCTCACGGGCGACATCCTCTCAGAATCCGCTCCTCCTCCACGCAACGTTCCGCGCCTGACCGTGGGGCTTGCCCTCATCAACCGGGACCACATGGAATGGGCGATCCAGAAAACAACCGAGCTCGGCGTGGCCCGCCTGGTCCCTCTCCTCACGGCCCGGACGGTCATCCGCCCTAAAGCTGGACGAGCGAATCACCTGCTCACCCGCTGGCAGCGCATCGCGCTCGAGGCCGCGCAGCAGAGTATGCGGTGGACCATACCTACTGTGATGGAACCGGTTTCCTTTGACACCTGGTGTGTCGACCCCGGTCAGGACGCCTGTCGGTGGCTGTTATGGGAGAAGCCCGGTCGCACGCTTCTGCGCAACCGGCTACGCGGGCAGCCCCGCCCCGACGCGGTGACACTGGCGGTCGGGCCAGAAGGTGGGTTTGACGCCAGCGAAGTCGACCTGGCGGAGCGCCACGGCTTTGAGGCCGTCTCGCTGGGTGATTATATCTTGCGGACGGAGAGCGCCGTCCTGGCGGCGCTAGCTATCGTGCAGTATGAGTGGGGAAATCTCGGCTGACACCAAGGTCAGGGGACCGCAATCTGGACAATGATCCCCTTATCGCCTACGGCAATGCCTGTCTTTCCATCGCGAAAGGCGGTCCCGTAGAAGGTCGTCTGCGGGCCGCGGCCATAAGGTGACCACGTGAACCCGCCGTCCGTCGTCCTGAAGATCACGCCTCGGTCCCCCACAACCCAGCCAGCCTTGATGTCCGTGAAAGCCAGGCTGGTCAAGTCGACCGGCTGAGCTAGGGACCGGTCCTCCCATTTCTCTCCGCCGTTCAGGGTCTGCAGGAGGGCCCCACTGTTTCCCGCAATCCACCCGATCGTAGGATCGGGAAACGCGATGTCGAACAGGGTGCTGGGCGTTCCGCTCTCGCGGACCTTCCACGTACGCCCGCCGTCTTTAGTGGACAAAATGGTCCCCAGGGCTCCGACCGTCCATCCATCTCTCTCGTTCAGAAACAGGACCGCATAAAGATTGGCGCGGCTGCCGGTCGGCCGGTCCTGCCACGAGGCGCCGCTGTCGTCCGTCGAGAGGATCGCCCCGTCCGCGCCGGCGATCCAGCCACGTTTCTCGTCGAGAAAGGTGACATCATAGAGGTTGACGATGGTCCCGCTCTTTTGCGCCGTCCACTTGGCCCCGCCATCGGTCGTCTTGAGAATCGTGCCATTCGCTCCGACCGCCCACCCGACCTTCGGCGTGGGGAACGCCACATCGTACAGATTCTCCTGGCTGCCGCTCTTTTGGGGTTTCCAGGAGGCACCCCCGTTCGTCGTCGCGAGGATCGTGCCTCCGCTGCCGACCACCCAGCCGGCGGTCGGGGAGGCAAGGGCAACCCCATAGAGCGTGAAGGTGGTTCCGCTCTTGACCACTCGCACCGGCTCGCTTGCGGGTGCGGCAGCCCATACCAGCGTTACCGAGAAAAACCCCGCGAGGACAGCCAACACGGCGAGAAGGCCGACCGAGCCTGTCCGTCTCATCATTGCTCTGATCCAAGGTTGGGGATGTTCTTGAGATAATCCGAGGTGATCTTATCGAGACCCGTCGGCGTGAAGTTGCTGCCCTTGATCTGAATCCATTCCTTGTCTTTGCAGCAGGTCCCATCAGGCAGCATATCCCATGATCCGCGCGTGATCAGGACCGTCCCCGGAACCGCCACCTGCGGCACGCGGACCTTGATCTCGGTATCGGTCCAGCTCTCGACATACCCGGCCACATGGCTGGCTTTGACGAATTCCTTGTTCGCCGGGAAGAGCACGGCCGTCCGCGCGATGTTTTCCGTGAATTGGGTCAACTGATGCAGGTGCCCTTGGCGGGAGAGATTGTCCTGCGTACGCTCATCGGACTTGATGAACTCTCCGAACCCACTCCCCGTGATGGTGATCAGACTGCCGATTTCCGCTGTCTCCGGCGAGATCGACGAGACCTTCGGCACTGCCAGGGTGAACACGCCGGCCTCGGCCGCAGCAAACCCGCGTTCCGCGCAGCACGCTCCATCGGGCTTCGCGGTCCCCGCACCCCGCCGGACCAGCAGCGGGCCGCTCTTCGCGCTGATCGGCACCCACACGTCAATGACCCGGTCCGTCCACTGAAAGATCCGGCCGGGTACGCCCCCGAAGAGAACCTGGTTGGGACCGCCCTCGTAAAACACGCCGAAATTCTCCCCGCTGATCGTCACGAGCGTGCCCACCGGCGCTGTGTCCGGGTTAAATCCAATGACTCTGTGGGGCGTCAAACGAAACTCGCCCACGACCCGAGATTCGTTCCCTCGCTGCAACGTCACGGGGCCCGACGTACCATTGAGCGGAAACATCACGCGGATCTGTGTATTGGTCCACTGGAGGATCGGGGCCGGAATCCCGTTGAAGAGCACTGCATCCTCTCCCGCCTTCCTCTGGCCAAATCCGATCCCGGAAATCACGACAGGGCTTCCCAACGGCCCCTCGGTGGGCTCCAGGGTGATGGGGGCGACGACCGTAAATGTCACCGGCGTGGTGGTGCTGTACTGCACGGGTGCGCAGCAGGACCCGTCCGGTAGGGGAGCCATGGAGGCGACTCTGACTACCAGCGGTCCAGTTGTCGCATTCGACGGCACTTTCACTTCGATCCGCGTGTCACGCCACTGCACCACCTCAGCCGCGACGCCGTGGAACTGCACCTCGCTCACCCCGAACGGCATCAGCGGATCTTTCATGCCCATGCTCGGACCGAAGTTGCGCCCGATAATCTGCACTGTCGCTCCTGGGGCGGCTTCTTTCGGCGAGACTTCCCTGACGGTCGGCACTTCAACGGTGAAGGTCCCCACAGTCTTGGTTTTCTTGCCGGACTTGACCACCACTGGACCCGTGGCGGCCTTGCGAGGCACTCTGACGACGATGCGGCTATCGTCCCACTGTTCCACAAGACTAGGAGCCTTCCCGAAGAGCACGACATTCTGCTTGGCAGACACGAACTTCCCGAACCCTTCGCCGGTAATGGTGACGGCGATGCCGATCGGACCGGAGTCTGGTGTGATCGCAGGTGCCGCTGCCGCGACCATCGGGACGAAGACTCCGAGGAGCAAGATACCCCCCCACCTGAACGTTTGCATGCTGCGAATCCGGTACATGAGTGAGAACTCCACAGACTTCAGAAGAAAGTTTCGCACTATAACACGGCGGTCGCTAGAGGTGTCAAGGCGCGGGGAAGAGCATGATCGCGGGTCCTGCCGCCGAGCAGCCCAGACGTGCTCAGGTCCATTTCGCCGTCGCAGCCCCGATGACTCGTCTGCATGGCCCTTGCGCTCCGCCTGGGCGCCCGTCTCGGCGTCACCCACGATCACGCCTGAGTGAAAGAAAATTACTTGAAAAGTTCAGTGGACTTGGAGGATGAGTTCGAGCTCGATCGCCATGTTCAGGGGCAGCACGGCCGCGCCGAGGGCCAGGCGGGCATGGCGTCCGGCCTCTCCGAAAATCTGGACGAGCAGATCCGACGCGCCGTTGATGACGGCCGGTTGTTGGGTGAAGCCATCGGCTGAGGCCACATGTCCGGTCAGTCGCACGACGCGGGTCACGCGGTCGAGCGTCCCCAGTTCCTGACGAACCATGGCCAGGGCATTGAGCAGAGTCAGCCGGGCCGCCTCATACCCCTGCTCCACGGTGAGGTCCTTACCCAGCTTGCCGGCATAAACGATCGCGCCGTCTTTGAACGGGCCGGTGCCGCTCAGAAAAAGCAAATCACCCGCCCGCACAGCCGGAATATAGGTCGCGACCGGCTTCGGGGCCAACGGCAGCGTGATGCCCAGTTCGGCCAGTTTCGCTTCAAACGACATGCAGGCTCGGATTATTCATGGATGCCGTAGCGAGGCAGTTGAGACCGAAGCCCGCCGTGGCTTCTCGCAAGTGAGGACGACGCAGGCGTACTAGCAGTACGTCGAGAAGGCCGAACGAGAAAAGCCTCGCCGGGCGAGAGGATCGGCTGCCGTAGTAGGTATTCATGGATGATCCGTGCCTAGACGATGGCCGTACCGGGTTTGCGCTCAATCAACTCGATCTCGTAGCCGTCCGGCGCGTCGATGAAGATGAAGCGGCTGCCGGAGGACGTGGTGGTCGGGCCGTCGGTGATCTTGATGCCCTTGGCCTGCAAAGTCCGGATGGTGCCATCCAAGTCGTCAACCTGAAACGCGAGATGGACCAGATCTTCCTGGACTCTGACTGGTCCGCTCGGCGGGAAGCTGCAGAGCTCGATCAACTCCTCGCTGTTCGGCACTTTGAGGAAGGCCAGATGGGAGCCGCGCGGTGACGTCTTGCGCTCCAGCACCTCCAGCCCGAGCACCTCG
>VBOK01000172.1 GCA_005877565.1 Nitrospirota bacterium | reverse complement strand
ACCTGCTGCGCGAGACGGCTTCGGAGACCAGCGCCGTCCAGCGCTCTCGCGTATAGGGAACGGGAATACCTACGGCGCGGGCGCTCTGCTCGAGGCGGTCGAGATGCTCCGTCAGATGGAACGGGTGCCCGGCGTAGACCCGAATGAGCTCGTAGACGCCATCTCCGAACTGAAAGCCACGGTCTTCGACCGAGACACGGGCCTCGGAGAGCGGCAGGAAGGCATCGTTGACAAAAGCAATATCAGGCACGCCCGGTTCTCAGGCAGACACTGGGTTCTCACCCGCCACCGTGACGGTATAGACCCGCCGATCCTCGGGGGTGAACTTCCAGCCCATTCGCTTCTCGAACACGAGCCGGTGGACGCCGGACTTCAGCGCGCGGAACTCGAAGGCCCGTTTGCCCGAGTCGATGGCATTGTTGCTGTCACCAAAGCTGCGTTCGTACTCGTCGTTGAGCAAGGCCACCACTTCGGGATTATACGACGGCACGTAGATCTCGCCCCGGGTCCGGTCTTCCCACAACCGGATGGTAAAGGTCTCGCCGACGCTCGTCTCCAGGACTTTCTCTTCCTTCCCGCCTTCTCCAACCCCGACTGCCTGCATACCGTCCTCTCCCACGATCGGCGCTATCTTACGCGAGCTGACAGAGTGAGTCAAAGTTTCAAGATGAACCGCAAATTCGCTCCCGGAGCCAGGCCTTCTTGGCGTGCGAAGCCGGCATGGGTCTCGATCACATAGCGGGCCTTTTCTGGTGGCGGGCCGTACTCCGGACACTTCTCGGAGAGGCATGGGGTGACGTTTTCCGTGATCAGCAGCACCTGTTTCCCCTCGTCAACCCAGATGATGTCCACGGGGAAACGGTACTGGCGCGTGTTGCGGCGGTGGAAATCTGCCCTGTCGTAGATGAACAGCATCCCCCAGTTGGGAGGAAGACTGTCCCGGAACGCCAGTCCGGCGTACAAGAGCAACGGATTGTCGGCGACCTCGACAGTCATCTGAGTGCCCGACGGGAAGCTGACCACTATGGATTCGGGACTCTGTCCCGTCGACATGAAGTAGCTGCCCGCCATCAGCAAGACCAACGCTAGGGCAGCGAGAACGCCCAACCGAGTCGCTTGGGGCTTTTCCATAGGTTATACTATCACCGATGAAGCACGGCGCTAGGGCTTTTGTTCGGCCCCAAACAGGTCTTCCGGCCTATGCTAGGCAAGAAAATCACATTGACAAGAGCCCGTTCGCCCTTCTAGAATTTGGTGTTTACCATAACACGAGTGTGGTGACATGGGCCATCCACCGTGCATGATGGCCTCTCTCGACAACGTAGCGATAAGTTTGCTACAGCGCTTCAGGGAAGGAGACGTGGGCTATGGCGTTACTGATTACGGAAGAGTGTATTTCTTGCGGGGCCTGCCTCCCCGAGTGCCCGAACGAGGCCATCTTTGAAACCCGTAGCGACGCCGAGGGGAAAGGCTACCATGTCGGTGATGGCCAGGGCGTCGGCGATAACATCTATGTCATCACTCACGAGCGTTGCACCGAGTGTGTCGGACACTTCGACGAGCCCCAGTGTGCGGCGGTCTGTCCAGTGGATAATTGCTGCATCTCCGATCCCGCCTATCCCGAATCGACGGAGGTTCTCTTGGAGCGCGCCCGGAGGCTGAACCCGGATAAGGAGATCGATCCCAACAAGGTGTGGAGCGGCGTGCGCAACTAAGGCACCGCTCGTCTCCCTCGTAAACCCGAAGCCCCCTCCTCTCCCGGCTGGAGAGGAGGGGGCTTCGTCTTACAATGTCCCCCAGTTCTTGAAATACCGGAGCAAATCCCGGACAGAAAGAATGCCGACGATCTTGCCGTCCTCCGTGACGGCCAAGTGGCGGATGCCCCGCTCGGCCATCAAATCGCTGGCCTCATGCGCGGAGCGGTCGATCTCGATAGCGATGAGCGGGGCGTGCATCACCTGCGAGACCCGCACCTGGTTGGCGTCTCCACCCACCGCCAACACGTTGCGGACGAGATCGGACTCGCTGACAATCCCCACAAACCGCGAGCCTTCCGCCACCAAGAGGGCCCCGACCTTCGCCTCGCGCATGGTCCGAGCGGCCTCGATGACCGGCGCAGTGGGGGTGATGCTCAGGATCTGGCGGCTCATCATCACCGCCAGCGGTCTCTGAATGGCCGATCCCCCGATCGCCATGGCGGGCGCGATTGTAGAGAAGCGGCCTGGGACAGTCAATAGCGAGGGGGTTCTATGGTATACTCCGCCGACACACCGGCAGGCGGAGGGGGTATGAATATCAGCGTCATTGGCACCGGCTACGTGGGGTTGGTGACAGGAGCCTGTTTCGCCGAGTTCGGGGTCCACGTGACCTGCATGGACAGGGACGAGCGCCGGATCGCCCAGCTGGAGAAGGGCGAGATCCCCATTTACGAACCGGGACTGGCCGAACTGGTCCGTAAAGTGCTGTCGGAAGGGCGGCTGCGCTTCACCACCGATCTCGGGCAGGCTGTGGAAACCGGCCTGGTGATTTTCATTGCGGTCGGGACCCCGTCCCGCGAGGACGGGTCCGCGGACCTCTCGTTCGTGGAAGAGGTAGGGCGTGGCATCGCGGCCCATCTCAACAGCTATAAAGTAATCGTCACGAAATCGACGGTCCCGGTGGGAACCGGCCAGCGGGTGCGCGAATTGATCGAACAGCACGGCCCCCGGCCCGTCCACTTCGACATCGTCTCGAACCCGGAATTCCTCCGCGAAGGCTCGGCCATCGAAGACTTCATGCGCCCCAACCGCGTGGTTATCGGCGCTGACAGCCCGCAAGCCGAGGCGATCATGCGCGACCTGTACCGCCCGCTGTACTTGATCGAGACCCCGTTCGTCTTCACGGACATCGCCACCGCCGAGATGATCAAGTACGCCTCCAACGCGTTCCTCGCCACCAAGGTGTCCTTTATCAACGAGGTGGCGAATCTCTGCGAGCGGGTGGGGGCGGACGTGCAAGTGGTGGCCAAAGCCATGGGGCTCGACCATCGCATCGGGTCCAAGTTCCTCCACGCGGGGCCGGGATACGGCGGGTCGTGTTTCCCCAAAGACATCGCGGCGATGATCCAGACCGGCCGCCACGCGGGCTGTCTCATGGAGATCGCCGAGGCGACCGCACGTACCAACGTCAAGCAGCGGTCGCGCATGGTGGAGAAGATCAAGGCCGCGATGGGGGGCTCCGTAGCGGGCAAGTGCATCGCGGTACTCGGGCTCACCTTCAAGCCCAACACCAACGACCTGCGGGACGCGCCGTCGCTGGAGATCATCCCGAAGCTCCAGGACGAAGGCGCGACGATCCGCGCCTATGACCCCGCCGGAATGGACGAGGCGCGGAAGCTCCTCCCGGGCATCACGCTCTGCGCGAACGCCTACGACGCAGCGACGGGCGCCGACGCGCTGGTGCTCATGACCGAGTGGAACCAGTTGCGCAACCTGGAGCTCGAGCAGATCAAGCGGAATCTCAAAGCGCCCGTCTTTGTGGACCTCCGCAACGTGTATGAGCCGGCCCGCATGGCGTCACTCGGCTTCCATTACACGTCGGTCGGCCGACCAGCCTCCCGCGCCAAGGACAGCACGTAGGGGCGGTTCGCGAACCGCCCTCCCCTCACATCACTTCGGTCTTCGGCTTCGGCTTGTACCCCATCCGGTCGAGCAGCTTGCGGATGCGCGCTTGGAGGGTCTCGTCCGCCGTGAGCATAACCTCCGTCAAGGGCTCGACGGCCGGTTTGCCGATCTTGCGGATGATCTCGGAGGCGACCTGCCGGAGGTCGTCATCCTCGTGCGTCAGCAGGCTGGCCACCGCCGGCACGCTCGGGGCGCCGATCTTGATGAGGGACTCGTAGGCCCGCTGTCGAATGTCGTTCACCTCGTCGGTCAAGGCTTCGATGAGTGGGCCCACCGCGCGGGGATCGGCTAAGTTGCCCAGGACCTCCACCGCGTACTTCCGGGTAAGCCAGTGACTCTCATTGAGTGCGGCCAGCATCTCTTCCACGCGTGTCTTCTGGGCGTCCCGAGAGCGGATCGTGATGCCCTTGACGATGCGTCGCTTGGTCGGCGCGCCGTGCAGGGTGCCGCCCGGCTCGTCCTCGACCACGCGGACTGTCACCCCGTCGCCCGGCTTGATCTTCTTGAGCTCTTCGACGAGATCCTCCCCAACTTCCAGCATGACGGTCTTCCCTTCGTAGGCGAGGAGCTCGATCTCCAGGGTCCGGTTCTCGACATCGACCTTGACCACCTTTTCGGAAATGAGATTGAACCCGTCCTTCTTGATCCCCGGACCGCCCTTGCCGATCTGGATCAATTTAGGCGCTTCGTCAGCCATTCGAACTCTCCTTTGCTTTACGTGTTCGGCGGGGTCCAGCCCAGACTCGACAGCGCCCCCTCCGCCGTTTCCCGGACCATGTCGTTCTCATCCTCGAGCAGGGGGAGGAGATCCTCGACCGCTCGACGGTCGCCGAGACGGGCCAGGGACTCCGCCGCGTTCCGCCGCACCAACCAGTCCTCGTCCCGCAGCGCCTCTCTCAAGCCGTCCAGCGCCCGCTTTTCTTGAGCACGCGCGCGGCTTCTTCCCGTACCGTCTGGTCGAGCAGAGCCTCGATCAGCCCGTCCACCGCCCGCGGATCGCGGAGCTTCTCCAAGGCCAAGACCGCCGCCTGCCGCACGGCCCCATCCCGATCCTTGAGGGCGGCGATCAGCGGCTCAATGGCCCGTTCATCCTTGAGCGAGCCCAGTGCCACCGCCGCCTGCTCGCGCACGGCCCAGTCGTCGTCTCGCAGGGCTTCAAGCAGCGCAGGGACCGCGTCGGTGCCCACCTGCACCACCGCCTGCCGAGCCGCTTCCCGGATCACGCGGTCTTCGTCGGCGAATAGATTGATGAGACGCTCGATCGCCGCTGCCCCAAGCTGTCCGAGGCTGGCCACCGCATGGTCCCGCAGGGCCTCGTTCTCGTCCCGCAAGGCCGCGAGCAGTTGCTCGATGCGGCGATCCGTCTCGCCGCTCATACGGTGATGCCCCCTTTCGGCGTGTCCGGCTCTGCTGCCGTCCGTGGCGTGGGAGCCGGGATCTCTTCGTCCCACTCGTCGTGCTCCACTGTTTGTTCTTTCTGCTGCATCCCCTGCTCGCTCATGAGTTTGTCCAGCTTGTCCATGATCAACCCGCCGTGATAGCTCACCAGCCCATCCCGATCCGCCCTCATCCGCTTGATGAGCTCGATGTGCGGCATCAGCACGCTCACGTCCTTGATCTTGGACAGCCCCTCGGACGCAGCCAGGCGGGTCGTCGGGACATTGACGGCCTCGACCAGCACCTCGACCGCGCGGGTATCGCCGAACTCGCCCAACGCCTTGATGCAACTCTCGCGGACGCCCATGTCGCGGTCGGCCTTGGCCTTGCGGAGCAGGGGCTCGACGGCTCGCAGGTCCCCGATGAGCCCCAGCGCCTGCGCCGCCACTTCGCGGACCATCCAATGCCCGTCCTCCAAGGCCTCGAGGAGATCCGAGACCGCCGGGCGCCCCAGAGCCATTAGGTTCATCACGACTCCGACACGGGCTTCTTCCAAGGCGACCGTGTCCTCAATCTGCCGCAGGCCATCCAGGATGCCCTCGATCCGCTCTCGGAGTTCGGCGATGTGCTTCAACGACTGCGAGGCAATGACACGGAGCGCGGGTTCGCCCATGGCTTCGATCCAGGCGTCGGCACTCCGAGGATCCGCCAGTTGCTCCAAGGCCTCGGCCGCCATCCGACGTGCGGTTGGATCTTGGCTCTTGAGCATTGTGACCAGCGGCTCCAGCGCGCCGGAATCTTTTAAGTGACCCAAGACCGCCGCGGCGGTATCGCGATAGGCCGGCTCTTCGAGCAGCCGGACTAACGCGGCCAGCGCCGCATCATCGGCGACATGCTGTAAGGCTTCTGCGGCCGCCGTGCGGACAATCGGTTCGGGATCCGTGAGGAGCTTGACAATGGGGACGCCGGCGGTCCGGTCCTTGATCCGCCCTAGCATGAGCGCTGCCTCGGCGCGCACGCGCGGGTTCTCGTCAGCCAGCACCGCAAGCAGGTGCCGCACGGCCTCCGGTCCGCGCTTCAGGAGCTCGGCGGTCGCGTTCATCCGCTTCCAGTCTTCCTCGTGGATGAGCTCCTTAACCAGGTCCTCTGTCTTGTCGCGCTTGGCCATGCCTGTCGGTCAGCCCTTGGCTCCCTCCGCGGTCGTCTTGTCGGGCGCGCCTTCCTGACCCTCTTCGGGCGGCGTCCAGCCGAGCTGCATGAGGATGTCCAGCACGCAGGCCCGCAAGGACGCATGCGCATCCAGCCGGTTCGTGGCGAACGACATGACGTTCTCGCTGAGCTGCTCGACTTTGGATGCCTCGGGATCGTTGATGAAGTCCACCAGCAGGTCGATCACCTGGGGCCCCAGCTCGATCAGTGCCTGGGACGCCTTCTCGCGCAGCCGCGTGTCTTTCAGGGCCTGGCACAGGGCCGGCACGCTGCGGAGGTCATTGATATGACCCACGGCCAGCGCTGCCTGCTCCCGGATGAACCACTCTTCGCTGACGATGCAGCCCGGCATCGGCGTCCCCTTGAGATTGATCCCGACGCCTTCCAAGACCCGGATCAGGGGTTCGACGGAGCGCGGGTCCGCGATCATGCCCAAAGCCATAACCGCCCGCACCCGGACGGCGCCGTCCTGCAGCGCCTCGATGAGAGCCGGCACGGCGCTGGGATCGCCGATCATGCCCAGCGCGATGGCCGCATCTTCCCGCACGGCGCGGTCCTTGTCCTTCAACAGTGCGATGAGGTGAGGCACGGGGCGGGAATCCCGCAACCAGGACCGACCGGTCGGATAGTCGCTGGTGATCCCGCCCAGCGCCTGCACCGAATGCAGGCGGACTTGGAAGTTCTCGTCCTTCAGTCCTTCGATCAAGGGCTCCACCGTCGGCTCCCCGATTTGGGTGAGCGCGAAGGCAGCGATCAGCGGGTCCACGGCGCGCTTGTCCTTGATCAGGCCCAGCGCCTTGGCCGCGCCTTCCCGGACCCGCCAGCGTTCGTCGCGCAAGGCCGCAGTCAGGCGGTCAACGGCCGGCGCGCCGATCGCCACGAAGTCTGCCACAGCCCCGTCCCGACACTCCTTAATGGTGTCGCCCAGCATCGGGATCAGGGCCTCGATCACCCGCGGCCCGCCGATCTTCGCCAGCGCGTGGCCCGCGTACATGCGGACGGACCAGTAATCGTCCTGCAAGGCCTCGATCAAGCCATCCGTCGCGCTTGGGTCGGCCAGCTTGATGAGGGCTTGCGCGGCCTCTTCCCGTGTCGCATCATCCGGGTCCGTCAACGCTTCCAGCCAGTCCGCCAGTTTGTTCGCCATGGTTAGACGCCTTCTTTCATCGTGGGCGCGGGCCGCCAACCCACCGCGGACAGGATCCCCCGCGCGTGAAACAGGATATTGGAATCGGTTTCGGTCTTCATCGCCGCCAGCAGCGGCGCTGCGATCCGAAGACCCATCTTGCTCAGGGCGGACGCAGCGGCGGCGCGGAACCGGGTGTCCTTGAGGGCGCGGATGAGGGGCTCGATCGCACGATCGTCCCCGATCGCGGCCAGCCCACCGATGGCAAAGCTCTGCACTTCCATCTCCTCCACGTCCAGTTCGCCAGACTCGTCCCCGCAGACGGGTACCCTACGGGCATTGGCCGGACGGTTCTTCCCGGCGACCACATCAATCAAGATCGGAACGGCCCGCGGGTCCTTGAGCCTGCCCAGCGCGTCCACTGCATAGGGTCTGACCGAGAGATCCGTGACGGCCTTCACAAGGGCGTCGAACGCTGCCGGGTGACCGATACTGCCGAGCGCCTTCGCCGCGTCCTGCCGGACTGCCGCGTCGCGGTCGTAGAGCATCACCTCGCACAACGGCGCGACGGCTTCCTCGGCGCCGATTTTTCCCAACGCTTCGCAGGCGTGCAACCGCAAGATCCATTCCTCATGCCGCAAGGCCGCCAGCAGGGTCGCCAGCGCCGGCCGGCCGATCCGGGCCAGAGCGTCCGTCGCATCCACCCGCACCGCCTTGACCGAATCCATGAGCAGCGGGATCAATTGACGGACGGCCCGCTCGTCCCTCAGGTTGCCCAGCGCCTTGGCGGCGTGCATCCGCACGATCCAGTTCTTGCTCGTCAGGCAGCCGATCAGCGGCTCCACTGCCTCAGGCGTCGTCATGTCCTTGAGGATCGCCACGGCCGCTTCCTGCACGTTGCCGTTGGGGTCCTGCAAAGCCGCAATTAACGCGGGAGCGGCAGGCGGTCCGATCTTCCGCAAGGCCGCCGTCGCGGCCTCCCGCACGGCGCGATCTTCGTCGTGAAGTGCCTCCACCAGTGGGCCGACCGCCCGTGGGTCGCGGAAGTCCCCCAGCAGCGTGGCGGCCTCTTCGCGTAGGGCCCAGTCCTCATCCCTGAGGGCCGCTATTTCCTCAAGCACCCGATCACTCATACGCTAAATTGCTCACGTTAGCATACGGTTTTAAGACCGGTCAACAGCGTGAAAATGTCACGGATGGGCTTCGCGCCAGTTGCGGCCGACGCCCACATCCACCCTGAGCGGCACCGCTAGGGTCACGACCTGTTCCATCTCTGCGACCACGAGCTTGCGGACCGTTTCGATTTCGCCCTCCGCCACTTCAAAGATCAGTTCGTCATGGACCTGGAGGATCATCTTCGCCACGGCCCCTTCCGCGTGCAGCCGGCCCCGGACGGCCAGCATCGCGAGCTTGATCACGTCTGCAGCCGTCCCCTGGATCGGCGTGTTCATCGCCATCCGTTCACCCATGCCCCGCTGGGTCGGATCGCCGCTCTGCAGCTCCACGATCGGGCGGCGGCGCCCCAGCAAGGTTGTGACGTAGCCTTTCTCTTTCGCCTCGGCGATGGTCCTGTCCAGGAAAGCCTTCACGCCCTGAAACTTGGTGAAGTAAGCCTCGATGTGCTTCTTTGATTCCTGCTGTGAAATGCCCAACTGGGAGGAGAGCCCGTACGGACTGATGCCGTAGATGATGCCGAAGTTCACCGTCTTGGCGACCCGGCGCATATCCTTGGTAATCTGCGCCGTCGGCAGGTTGAAGATCTCCACCGCCGTCAACGTATGGATGTCATCCCCGCGGGCGAAGGCTCCGATGAGAACGGGATCTTGCGAGAGATGCGCGAGGATGCGCGGCTCGATCTGGTTGTAGTCGGCCGACAGGAGGAGCGAACCAGGCTCCGCCACGAAGGCCTCGCGGATGCGCATCCCCCATTCCCCCTTGACTGGGATGTTCTGGAGGTTCGGCTCGGAGGAGGAGAGACGTCCCGTCGCCGTGATTGTCTGGTTCAACGAGGTATGCAGACGCCCGGTCTCAGGGCGCACGAGCAGCGGCAGGGCGTCCACATACGTGGACTTCAACTTGCTGAGGCTGCGGTAGTTCAGGATCTCGGCCGGCAGATCGTGCTGGAGGGCCAGTTGCGTGAGGACCTCCTCGTCCGTGGAATAGCCGGTCTTGGTCTTTTTGACCGGAGGGAGCTTGAGCTTCTCGAACAGGACCTCGCTGAGCTGTTTTGGCGAATTGACGTTGAACTCCATGCCGGCCTTCCGGTAGATCTCGTCGAGGATCCGGTCAAGCTGGCCTTCCAGTTCCTTCGACAATCGAGCCAAGACGCCGGTGTCCAGCCGGAACCCGGTCGCCTCCATCTCGCCCAGCACCACGGTGAGGGGGATTTCCACTCGCTCGAATAGATCGCGCATGCCCGTGGCCGCGAGCTTCTCG
>VBOK01000171.1 GCA_005877565.1 Nitrospirota bacterium | reverse complement strand
TCGGACATACGTCCGCACCCGATCTTGCCGATCAGGCCCAACAGCGCCATGCCCGGCCGATATTTGAACGTCCGCGTGCCGCCACCCTTCATCGACTCGATCATCTCCGGAGGATAGCCCTGCTCGCGCAGGCGCCGCGCGCCCGCCTCGCCCGAGTACCGCTCGGCGATCTTGATCTGCGCCTTGGCCATGTACGTCGCGATAGTGTCCCAGGACACCCGCAGCATGTCGTCTTCGCCACGGCTATTAAACCGGTACCTGCTCTTGACATCCGGGGTCAACTCCGGACACCCATCGTCCACCCAGGCCTTCCACCCCTTGCGTAACATCGGGCCCTTCAATCTGTACGGGCCATACACGCGCCGGTGGAAGGTATAGCCCTTCAAGCACATCCGCGGGTTCCATGCAAACGTGCCGCGGTTCCCATACAGATCTTCATAGGTCTGATGGTCGTAGTTCTGCTCCACCCGCATCACCACGCCGTTGCGCACGAACGCGCGCACCCGGCACGCATGCGTGTCGTTCGGTGTGCAGATGTACGAGAACGAGGAGTCGTAGCGGTACTGGTCGTGATAGACACGCTCCCAGGACCGGTCTGGATACTCGCCGAGGGGGTTGCCCACCTCGATGACCGGCTGCAGTGCAGTCAAGGCCAGTGCCTTGTCCGCAACTGCCAGCGCCGCAATCGTCCCGGCGCTCGCCTTTAGAAATTGCCGTCTCGTTAAAAACATCACCGATCCTCCTTCGTTTGGATAACCAACGTCTGCACCACACAGTGTCCGTGTCCACTGCAGTGAACACGAACCATCCGGTTCCGCAAACTTTTCCACCCCCCTTCAGAATTTTCGTCTTTTTTCAATTGATTGGATGGCTTGATTCGGTGAGGTCGTGCCATGTCAGATCCAAAGACAATGCAACGGGCAGGCCATCAAAATCACTGCTTTCAGTGTATCCGTAACTTTCTAATTTACTTGAGATTTATCATGTCCTACAGAGCGACTACTCACCAGCGCTCAGAGCCGCTGTTACCGAATCCGGCTTCTTGGCGGTGCGAAAGTAAGACTAATATATTGATTATTATCAGTAAAAAATCGTTGGCGAGGCAGCGAAACGTGTAAGGAAGAATTGCTACTTTCGGGTTACAATTTTGCACGTATGGTTTGAAAGACAGATGAATATAAATTTCACTAACAATTCAATGACATGTAGTCATCTGATCGTGATCGTAAAGTGTCCGTCATCACAGACGGGCTGATTCGCGTGTACTCCGCTACTCACCGAGCACTCTTCCGCACTTGACACCCAGAGGCTCCTCCCCCTACTGTCCCGTCATGGCCTCTCTGCATAGAATTGTTTCCGTAATGACCAGGTCTGGCACCGTGATCTTCCCTGAAAACCTGCCGAGTGCGAAGGCACTGGCGAGCCAAGCAGGACAACTCGTCGCCTCTCCCCATCCGATGGGCATGCTCTGGCACCCGCCAGCGGCGTCACCCGGAACAGGTCTTCGCGTCCTGCTCACACAGGCTGGTCATGTGATCCTCTATGGCTCTCATGGCCACCGAATCCTCTGTGTTGACCCAGGCGGCACCCCCCTTCACGAATGCGCCTGGGATGACACCAGCACGGGCCCCAAGTTGCTCTACGCGCGCCTGTACTTGGATTGGGGACAATGGGTCGGCATCAAGCCAGAAGGACTGGTCAACGTCGGAACCTTGGATCTCTCCAAGAAGCCCGGTTGGCAGCGACTCACGACAAAGGATCTGCAGATGATGGCCGCCCAGGCGCTGCGGGTCACGCCGGAAGAGATCGCGTTTTTCTATGATGACCAGAGCATGACCCTGGATGCAAAGGGCCGCGTGACGATTCACCATCGCAAAGACGCCCTGTACATCTTGGACGACGGGAGCTTTGCCAAGCCTCTCTTCATGGCCTGCATGGGTGCCATGCACTGGGAACACATCGACTTTCTTCCCGTCGTGGAACTATTCCAATCGCTGCTGCCAGGGACGGGCAGCGCCGCCTTTGAGTTGATCCGCGGGCTCTATGATGATCAGACAGCGGGCGAGGCGTCCCGTCCCCTCCGCTACCGTGGGATTCCAACCTACCCATCCCCCCAAGCCTTCCAACTTTTCTCCGCCTATTTTGTTCCGGAAGCACCGGGCGGCGCGGACCCATTTCCGCTCTTTATGAATCCGCGACGCTCCAGTGAGGTGATCTGGAAGCCACGGCCTGACATGCCCAGGCGATACCTGGACGTCGCGCAAGGGGTGTGCGTGACTGTCGTTGGCGGTGCGGTCCAGAAGGTCACGAAACTGAACGATCCTGTGGTCATTCCCTATACACGTCGGCGTAAAGACGGTGGGGCTCCTGGCGGTCGGATGGTCGGTACGACCCCAACGGCTTTGCAGCTTCAGGATGGAGAGCGCCTGGAGGAGATTCCGCTTCGCCCGGAATGGGGCGTCGCGCGGACGGACCCGCTTCCGGAACGGCCACCCGCTTCGGTTCCGACTTGGCGGGCGCTCTTTCCAGAGGGAATTCCCCTGCTCGACACGAAGCGCGCCTATTGCGCCGTTCCACTCTATCCCGACGACGAAACGATGGTGGATGAGGTGGCGACTCTCCCGCTGGTGGTGGAACACGCCCTGGAATATCTCGACCAAATTGTTGCAGCAACGAAGGGGGCAGCGGCCTTCAAATCTGTCCTTATTCACAACTGGGATGCTGTCTTGGCCGAATGCCTGGACTTGGCACAGGATCGAAACTACACGGTGCTTTACACCCGCCCGGAATTCGCACAGCGCCAGGCCCAACGGGTCTGGGACCAGGCTGCAGCAGCGGGAACTCTTGCAGATCTCCGTCGAATCGTCTTCCTAGACGCTGCTCTGCACCGAGGGGCAGCCTATGCCAAGTCGTATGGGCTGATCTACGGGTGCGTCCCGTTCGATCAGTACCGGCAACGGACTGACTGCGAGCGTCAGCTCAGTGTAGTGTCCAAGGCGCTGGCACCGGAAGGCACCGCCATCCTGGTGGGCCCCCTATGGTTGAGCGAGGTCTGCTCCCGTGTCTCGCTTCGGGTGCGAGTCGCCGATCCAATCGCGGAAACGCCTGGATTCCGCATGCACCAGGCCATCCTGCCCAAGGCTCGGGTCAATCCTGACGCGACTCTGTTCCTCCTGGAGAAGATCTAGGCGACGCTTGACTGGCGCAGTCCGCCGGCACTACCCTGACTTTCATCATATGGCCAACATCTGGACTAGCTGGGTCCGCGACCACTACCTGGGCCTGTATCCCTGGACGTGGATCCAGTTCGAAAGCGCGGATCTCCCGGGACCCTTTCCGTTCTTTGGGGGCGTGGACCCCGAAGTCGCGGCCAGCCTCCAGGAAGCCCACCACCTCATGCAGAGCGCCATCGACACCGCCATCAGCGACGTGTTCGCCCACCGGGGGCCGCTCGATGATCCCGAGCGCCGCAGGCGCTTGGAAGACGCCTACGCTGAACTGGTCCAGTCGCGCCCGCATTTGCGCGCTCACATCCGGTGTGGGCGGCGACCGGACGGCACGTTCCAGTGGGAGTATCCCCTGGATCCCGGGAAGTCGGCGACGATGACCCACCTGGGGCTCCGTGGCTTCAATGCCGCGACCCAGCAGGTCTTCCCCTTCCGCTTCAACGGGGCCTCCGCTTCGGCCATAGGGAAATTCCTTGGGCTGCTGGACGGAACTCACACGGTTGCGGATCTCCAAACCGCGGTCGAGAACTCTGGCCCGGGCAACGCAGGCGACATCACGCGGCTGCTCGAGAACCTCAAGGCCTATGACTGCCTCAGCGTCTCCCAGCGCTCGTCGATCCGCGCCCACTGGATCGCCTCGACGCAAGACCGGGATGTGATCCACCTCGGTCACGCCGCGTTGCTCTACCGGCAGCAGGAGCAGTTCTTCCTGTTCGACCCCTGGCTCATGCCCTGGTTCGCCGAAATGCCCGTTCCATCCTTATGGGGCTCGTTGCTCCCGCGGCCGGCCGCCATCTTCCTGACGCACGACCACGACGACCACGTGGACCCGCGAACACTGCTGACCCTGCCGAAGGACATCCCGGTCATCGTGCCAAGCCGCAAGAACCGCCGAAAGCTCTATTACGATTACCCGGCGCTGCTCAGGGAACTGGGCTTCACCCGCGTGATCGAGCTAGCCCACGGCGAAACCTTCCCCTTCGAGGGTGGCTGCGTCGCTTCGGTTCCGTTTTTCGGCGAAGATCCGTGCGACATCGAGATGCCGCGAAATTGCTATTTGATCGCAGACCGGGGCCGCAACACGCTGGTGCATGTCGACAGTGGTCCAACCAACGCCGGTCGGTCCGCCCTCACGGAGGGCGTCATTGACGACCTCGTGAAGCGATATGGGCCGATCTCGACCCTCTTTGCTTCCCAG
>VBOK01000001.1 GCA_005877565.1 Nitrospirota bacterium | reverse complement strand
CTCGCCTCATGCCCCTTCCCGCCCTTTGATGGCTTTGGCCACCGCGGCCTTCAACTTGCCGGGTCGGACTGGCTTCAGCAGATAGTTGACCGTTCGCAGCTCGAACGATGCGAGCACGGAATAGTACGTCACCATGCAGAAAGACTGCCCCGAGTCTGGCGCCTCGCATGAGGAAAAGCGAGGTCGGGGGGTCCCCAGACTCAGCGCCACCCGCAAGAAGCTCAGACTGCGCTGAGAAATTGAGAAATAAGGGTGACAATGCGGCCTTGAGAAAAAACAGTTGACTGTATGCTGCTGTATTACATATGCTACATTAGCATACAGAGGGAGGTCTGACATGGCTGTGTTGTCTATGAGGCTGGATGAGAAACTGGATCGTAAGCTCCAGCGGTTGGCGAGGGACACCGAGCGGCCGAAGAGCTACTTCATCAAGAAGGCACTGGAACTGTACCTTGAGGAGCACGAGGACTATCAGATCGCGCTTGCACGCCGCGCAGACAAGGATGACGAGACGCTAACCCTAGCGCAGGCCAGGAAAGCTCTTGGCCTATAAAGTCCTTGTCAAAAAGAGCGCGTTGCAAGATCTCCGCGTCGTCCCTAAGCCAGATCAGAAACGGCTGTTGGACGCCCTTGAAAGCCGTCTCTCCAAAGATCCCTACCAAGGAAAGGCATTAAGCGGCGAGTTCAAGGGGCTCTACCGCTGGCGTAGCGGAAAGTTCAGAATCATCTACGAGATCCAACAAGAAATCCTGGTCGTTCTGGTGCTTCGAATCGGCCATCGTAAAGACGTTTATAGGTAACGCAAAATTACAATGATCAGTCCATTCTTGATGGCGATCGCATTGTCGGTCCTTATAGGATGCAACACGCTGGTTACCGCTCAAACAGATTATGTCGAAGTGCCGCCCGGAACGAAATTGTGCGACCCAGGGGAAGACGTGTATGGGTACTATCTGGTGAAAAGCAAAATGAAGCCTGACGGGACTCAAGACGTCGAGTATTACAGATTCTCGCCCGTTCAGGACCCGAAGACCGGCATGCATCAAGCGGAACGACAGGGGATAGGCTTCTCGGCCGCGTGGATCAAGAGACATCCGCAATACAAGGACAAACTGGCGGTCATCGATCCTCACACAGGCCAAGCGGATGAATTTCCGTACGCGCCGTGCAAGCAGCAATGAACTGCTAGAAACAAAAGCGGAGACCCTCCGACGTGGTGATTGCCTCATAGACCTTCGCGGGCGGGGCGTCAATCTCTATCTCATGTGCCGGTCGGCCATGAAGCCCAGCTTGCAGGGTGTGTCAAGTTCAGAAGGTAAAGGTAATAGAAGGATTTAGGGTGTTAGGATAGTCAACACAAAGGGGAACCATGCGAGGCGTCGTCGTTGACGCCTACGGAGTCTATGCCGATCCCCGGCTCAGCGACCTCCTCAAGAACGTGAAGGTTCGTCGGCCATGACACACGCAATCCTTGCCGCTCTGCTGCTCCTAGCCCTCACGGCAGTTGGCTGCAGGGGTGACAGCGCGGCGCAGGAGCCCATGCCCCCCACGCTCCTCTACGTGTCCGACTATTTCTCCTTTGTCGGGGCGGATCAGGAAGGGCGCGTCGCATTTGCCTTGGACAACAATCGAGGACGCGACGGGGAGGCCTTTCAGGCTGAGCACTTTGTCGTGCTGCATGACGAGCACAAAGGCTGGGTGGACGCCCTCGGCTCCGGTCCCTACGACAACCTCAAGAAAGAGTTGGACCGCATCCCCGACTCTCCCTCCTTCCAGTTCGTGGGCGCTCCAGAGGCCGGACTCACGATCACCAGCGCCCCGAATCAGTTGACGCTCCGGATCAATCCTATGCCCATGCGACATCACCGAACGGATGGGAAGTCCAGGGTCTGGATGGGATCCGCGTCGGCGGTGCTGACCTGGCAAGGCCGGACGATCCGCGGCCGCGTCATCTACGAATACCTTTTCATGCCGGACTTCAACCGGCTCACCAGGACGTATTTCGGTCTCTGGGAGGAATTCCAGGGCCTGTATCTGCTGGTCGACGGGAAAGACGACGTGTACCTGCACAGCCAACTGAGCGAGCGATTGGCGCCGCTGGTCGGCAACCTCGTCGGCTTTGCCGTCATGAACGAAGAGACGGACTATCTCAACGATCTCGACGTGACGGTGCTGGACCGGGAGTTCGCGCTCGGCTTCTACCGATGGCCGACGGCCTGGCGCATCAGCTGGAAAGGCAACAAAGGCCCAGGCTCGATGACGCTCACCCTTTCAGAGCGTAAAGGGATCGCCAATTGGGTGCTCGGCGGCTTCTCCATGGGCATTGCGCGCGGTGAGCTGTCCTATGACGGCCGCACGTGGCCGCTGTACGGCCTCGTCGAATTGCTGATGTGAGCCGAGTGTTCCCCCAGCGAGAGCCATCACTCGATCGTCGTGACCGCATCGGCAACGTGAGCTTCTACCGCGAGACCTGGACCAGTCCAAGGCAGCAGCCTGGGGCCCTCATACCGATAGCCCCCTTTCACCGGATCGGCGGCCAGCAGGAGCGGGGTGTCCAGGTCCAGCACGTCGAACCCGCCAAGCCCGAGGGCCAGGCCGAACGAGCAGCCCATTGCGATGCGGGTCTCGACCATGCCGCCGATCATCAAGCGGAGTCCGTACGCGCGCGCGTAGGCCGCGATGTCCATCGCGTCCAGCAGACCGCTCTTCATGATCTTGATGTTGATGTAATCGGCGGCCTGCCTCTCCAGGACATTCCTCACATCGAGAATAGATCGGACAGACTCGTCGGCGACGACGGGGACGCCGGTGAGGTGGCGCAACGCGGCCAGGCCATCAAGGTCTTCCCGCACCACCGGCTGCTCCAAAAGGACGAGGCGCCCGCCGACCCGTTTGACCCCGTTCACGAAGGCGAGGCAGTCCGCCCGCGTGAAGCCCTGGTTCGCGTCCGCGATGAACGCGACATCCGGCAAGGCGCGGTGGACGGCTTCCAGGCGGCGAATGTCTTGCTCCACGTCGGCGCCGACTTTTGTCTTGAAGAGGCGGAAGCCGCGGCCGTACCACTCGCGGGCCAGCGCGACCGTGCGCTCCAGGTCGGCGATCGGGATGGTGATGTCGGATTCGCGCTCCCGCACGTCGGCGCCACCCCAGAAGCTCCACAGGGTGACGCCGTTGTGCCGGCAGAGCGCGTCGAGCAGCGCGGTCTCCAGCCCGCAGCGCGACGCCGGGTGTGAGACGGCCATGTCGTGAAACAGGCGGGCAATCTTTCTGTACTGAGAAGCCGGCTGGCCCAGCGCGGCCTTCGCGAGCTGGGCCGCGATCTGCCGGCAGGTGTCCCGATCCTCGCCGCCCACCTCGGGAAACGGCGCGATTTCGCCGTAGCCGCGCGAGCCATCCTTCAACGTGACTCGGACGAACAGATTCTGCGCCGCCACCAGCCGTCCCGTCGCCACCGTGAACGGGTCGGTGATGGGTACGTCAACCGGCCAGACCTCAACTTTCGTGATGATGTCCTGCGCCGACATAGGGTTGTTGGTCTGACTCTACAATGTCGAGGCGAGCCCTGTCACGCAGGATCGCTGTATGGTGGCCGGGGCCTGTCGCCTGCGGCTCCGGGGTCCTGCCGCCTGCATCCCCCGCCATCTCGCGGCGCGTCGAAGCCCCGATGACTCGCGCTCGCTGCGGCGGTGGGCCCCCTTCCGGCGTCACCCCTCCGCCGCCGGGCGACATTGGCGTATTCGAGGCTCATCCTCCCCGCAGCCAAGATGAGCGGGTGGCACCGAATGGGACCCTGGCGGAGCGGAAGAGCCTACAGCCGAGTCTGCGGGGCTGCGACGGCGAAAGGATCTGAGCACGTCAGGGTAATGCGGCGGCAGGACCCCGAAGCCGCAAGAGACAGGAAATGTGTAACGTCTGCGCGTTACGATAGACTAGAGAGTAAAGGAGCGTTCACCATGAACAAGCGAAGCGTACTTGGATTGTTCATCATGAGCCTGTTGATGACGGGCGTGGCCCTGGCGGCGACCGACGCGACGGACGGCCGGAAATTGGAGAAGGCCACGTTCGCGGGCGGGTGCTTCTGGTGCATGGAAGAGGCGCTGGACAAGGTGGACGGCGTGGTCTCCACCACGTCCGGCTACACCGGCGGCAAGAAAATGAATCCGACCTACGAGGACGTGTCGGCCGGGGAGACCGGCCACGCGGAGTCGGTCGAGGTCCTCTACGATCCGGCCAAGGTCAGCTACGCCAAGCTCCTGGAGGTCTTCTGGCACAACATCGACCCCACCACGCCGGACCGGCAGTTCTGCGACTATGGGCACCAGTACCGCCCGGCCATCTTCTACCATGACGAGACGCAGAAACGGCTCGCCGAGGAATCGAAGAAGGCGCTGGTGAAGTCCAAGCCGTTCAAAGGGCCGATCGTCACCGAGATCGTGCCGGCCTCGGAGTTCTACCCCGCGGAGGAGTACCACCAGGACTTCTACCAGAAGAACCCGATCCGCTACCGCCTGTACAAGTACAATTGCGGGCGGGCTCAGCGCCTCCAGGAGCTCTGGGGCAGCAAACAGTAAGCGGGTGACGCCGCTTTACTTCTTCTCTTCCTTCTTGGCGGCGTGCCGCCTGGTGTGGTGCTTCTTCGCGGCCTTCACGTCCTTCTTGCCTTCTTCCTTCTTCATCTCCCCGGTGGCGACCTTGGTAGTAGCAGGAGCAGCCGTCTTCTGTTCAGCCGCGAAGGTGGACCCGGCAAACACCACGCCGATCATGATTGCAAACAGCGCTGCAAGGATTGTCCTCATCGTGTCATCACCCCCTTGTCTGCCGATAGCCTACCGACCCGACATGAACGGCGAATGAAAATACGATGAAGTTTTCTTCAGGACACTGCGGCTGAGGGAAAACCGGCGGTGGGTGGCGATCGGGTTTCGTTTGGGTTAGAATAGCGCGTTATGAAACAGAAATCAGCATACACTGTCGCGGTCGTCGGGGCCACCGGCGCCGTCGGCGCCGAGATGATCGAGATCCTGGAGGAACGCAAGTTCCCCGTAGGGGTGCTGCAGCCGCTGGCCTCGTACCGGTCGGCCGGCGAGCGCGTGACCTTCCACGATCAGGATGTCGTCGTCCGCGAGCTGACCAAGGACTCCTTCGCGGGCGTGGATATCGCTCTCTTCTCGGCAGGGGCCGACATCAGCCGGGAGTTCGCCCCCATCGCCGCCAAGGCCGGCGCGGTGGTGATCGACAACAGCTCCGCCTGGCGGATGGGGAAGGACGTGCCGCTGGTGGTGCCGGAGGTCAACCGCGCCGACATCGCCAAGCACAAGGGCATCATCGCCAACCCGAACTGCTCCACGGTCCAGATGGTGGTCGCGCTGAAGCCCCTGCACGACCGGGCGCGCATCCGGCGGATCGTCGTGACCACGTTCCAGTCCGTGTCCGGCACCGGCAAGGAGGCGATGGAGGAGCTGCTGGAGCAGGCGCAGGACCTGCTCTCCTTCAAGGAGCCCGCGTCCAACGTCTACCCGTACCAGATCGCGTTCAACTGCCTGCCGCACATCGACGACTTCCTGCCGAGCGGGTACACGAAGGAAGAGATGAAGCTGCTGAACGAGACCCGCAAGATCATGGGCGACGACTCAATCCGGGTGACGGCGACGACCGTGCGGGTGCCCGTCTACGTCGGGCACTCGGAGTCGGTGAACATCGAGACCGAGAAGAAGCTCACGGCCAACGAAGCGCGCGCGATCCTCTGCGAGGCTCCGGGGGTCCTGCTCTACGACGACCCGGTCCACAAGATCTATCCGATGCCGATCGACGTGGCGGGGAAGGACGAGGTGTTCGTGGGCCGCATCCGCGAGGACGAGTCCATCCCGAACGGCCTCAACCTCTGGATCGTCTCGGATAACTTGCGCAAGGGTGCGGCCTTGAATGCCATTCAGATTGCGGAGGAATTGATACGGACATAAGCGGCTTCGGCAAGATCCTGATTGGGTTCGGGGTCGTGATCGTGCTGATGGGAGCCGTTCTCGTCTTGGCCGGACGCCTCCCCGGCTTCGGTCCGATCGGCAAGCTGCCCGGCGATATCCTGATCAAACGCGACAACTTCACGTTCTATTTCCCCATCACGACCAGCATCCTGGCAAGCGTCATCCTGAGCCTCCTGGCATGGCTCCTGTTTCGGAAATAGCATGACGCGCGCGTGCACGACGGCGGCCCTCGCGCTGCTTCTTGCCGCGCCGGTCCTCACGCCCGCGCGGGCGCAGGCCGACGAGACCATCCGCATCGCCATCCTCCAGAACGCGGAATCGGCCACGGTGGTGTCCTCCGCGGGCCTCATCGTCCAGGCGCCGAACGACACGGTCGATGCGACCGGGCAGATCATCATGGAAGCCGGGCCATCCGGACTGACCGTGGACGGCCAGCTCCTGCGATCCGACCGCCTCGAGGTGCGCGGGCGCGATGGCGAGATCACCATCAACGGCCTCACCGTGGGAGGACGGGTGATCGTCAAGCGCCAGAACGGCAAGCTGCTGGCGATCAACGAGGTGCCGCTCGAGGACTACGTGAAGGGTGTCGTCCCCTCCGAGATGAGCGCCGCCTGGCATCCGGAGGCGCTCAAGGTCCAGGCCATCGCCACGCGCACGTACGCGCTCTACAAGATGCGACAGAACGCCAGGAAGGACTTCGACGTGTTGGCCTCGATCAAGGACCAGGTGTACCTGTACCGCGGGCGCGCCTCGGCCGGGGCGGCCGCGCGCGCCGTGGACGACACCCGCGACCTGGTGCTGGCCTACCGCGACGAGCCGATCCTCGCCGTCTTCTCGTCCACCGCGGCCGGGCAGACCGAAGACGCCTGGAACGTGTGGGCCGTCGACATGCCCTACCTCAAGGGGGTCGAATGCCCGTTCGACTTGAACTCGCCCTGGTACCAGTGGCGGACAGACATTGCACTCCCGATGCTCGAGCAGCGGCTCCGGGACGAGGGCTTCCCCGTCGGCATCATCGCCAGCCTCGCCCCCGCCACCTACACCAAGGCCGGGCGGGTCATCCAGGTCCGTATCCTGCACTCGGGCGGCGAGCTCTACGTCAAAGGCGATGACCTGCGCCGCGTGCTCGGCTATACTGTGCTGCCGAGCACCCAGTTTGACTTCGACATCGTCGGGATGCAGGTCCAGTTCGCCGGACGCGGCAACGGCCACGGCGTCGGGCTTTGCCAGTGGGGCGCCAAGGAGCTGGCCGAGCGCGGCTACAGTGCGGAGACAATCCTGCGCTATTACTACCCCGGCGCCGACATCCGAGACCTCAACTCGCTCCCGCGGCGTTAGTCGCCCGATGCGGCTGAAGGACTTCGACTACCCCTTTGACGAGTCCCTGATCGCCCAGCATCCAATCGAACCCCGCGACCGCGCCAGGCTCCTCGTCGTGGATCGGCGCACCGGCGCCCTGGCCCACCATCGCTTCGCCGAGATCCCCACGCTGCTTCGCCCGCACGACCTGCTCGTTCTCAACGACACGCAGGTCATTCCCGCGCGCCTGTCGGGCCGCAAGCAGCCAAGCGGGGGCAGGGTGGAGGTGCTGCTGGTGCGGCAGGGCGAGCAAGCGAACCACTGGCACTCCCTCGTGCGAGGCCACGTGCGGGCCGGCCAGCAGGTAGAGCTGCCGCACGGCGTCCTCGCGAGCGTGACCACCGCCGACGAAGGCGGGCACGCGGTCATCACCTTCCCCGACGGCCTGGACGTCCTCGCCTATGCGGAGAAGGCCGGGCAGGTGCCTCTGCCGCCCTACATCCATCGCGCGCCGGTTGAAGACGACCGTGTCCACTACCAGACCGTGTTCGCGCGCCGTCCCGGCGCTGTGGCCGCGCCGACCGCCGGCCTGCACTTCACGGAGCCCCTACTACAAGCCCTCATTGCGCACGGTGTCAGGACGGCGTACGTCACGCTGCACGTGGGGCCAGGCACCTTCAAGCCGGTCACCTGCGAGGACATCCGCCGGCACGTGATGGACCCGGAATGGTACGAACTGCCGGCCACGACGGCCACGCTGGTGAACGAGACGCGGGCAGCCGGGGGGCGGATCGTCGCCGTGGGGAGCACGGCGGTGCGGGTGCTGGAGACGGCGGCGCAGAACGGCTTGCCGCTGGAAGCCGGCACCGGGGAGACAGGCCTGTTCATCTACCCCGGCTTTCGCTTTTCGGTCGTGGAGGTGCTGCTCACCAACTTCCACCTGCCGAAGAGCACGCTCTTCATGCTGGTCTGCGCACTGGCCGGACGGGAACGCATGCTGGAGTCCTATCGTGTCGCCGCCGTCGAAAAGTACCGTTTCTACTCCTACGGCGACGCGATGCTGATTATTTAACCGGCGACAGGACCCGCGCCACCGAATAGCTCTGAAAACAGAGCGGCGCTTTCTACTCTTGGATCTGTCTCTTGCGCTTGTTCAGGTAGAAGTTGCGGACGGCGCTGTAGAGGTCGAGCGTCCCCTCCTCCACGCTCTCGAAGTTCTCCAGGTTGAGCGCCCGCTCGTTGAGGATGTCTTCGGTCTTCTTGCCGAACGACGCGGCGATCGGAATGACGTAGCTGATCGGGTCCATGGCCAGATCGAACACGTACCCCACGCCGTCGCGGAGTGTCAGCGGGGGCAGCAGCGGCAGCACCAGGTAGCGGCTCTGCTTCCAGCCCCACACGCCGAACGTCTGCCCGGCGTCCTCGTCGCTCTTCTCGATGCCGAACTGATACTTGGCGACGTCGGTCAAGCCCGCCCCCCCGAGCGTGGAGTTGATGAGGAAGCGCGCCAGCTCCCGCCCGGCGCCGTCCAATTTGCCTTGGAGCACGCTGTTCACGAACCGCTTGGGGAAGCCGATGTGGTCGAAGAGGTTATGGATCAGCTGCTTCTCCCCGTCGCCCACGACGACGTCGTACCCCTTGGCCACCGGCTTCAGGACGTAGGCATCGAGGTAGTCGTGGTTGAACGTGAACATCTTGTCGTTGAAGGGCTCCCACGGATCGTAATCCCCGGGGGCTTCCTCATCGGATGGGGCAAGCCTCTTCCCGGCCACGACCGCCTCTTCCAGGGCCTGCGCGTCCCCGGAAACCACGCCGACCAGACTGAGCCCCACAGTTCCAACGATCAGGATGATGGCCAGCCGCGATGCGCCGCATCTCTCCACAAGCTCCTCCTCGTGGCGTTGACGGTCGCGGTAGAGTGCCTAAGCAGCCTTCGATAGTCAAGGGGGACGCCGGGGCCCGTCACGCCGGATGCCGCGTCGCCTGCCTGCTGTGGCGGAAGCCGTAGACGAAATACAGAACCAGGCCGAACAGCATCCAGCTGAAAAACCCCAGCCAGGTGATGGCGGGCAGAAACGACATGATGCCCAGACACGCCAGCATGCCCAGGACGGGGACGGCCGGCACGAAGGGCGTCCGGAACGGGCGCTTCAGTTCCGGACGAATCCGACGCGCGACGAGCACGGCCAGGCACACGAGCGTGAAGGCGAACAGGGTCCCGATGTTGGTGAGCTCCGCGGCAACCCCGATCGGGACGAAGCCCGCCAAGATCGCCACGGTGATGCCGGTGAGCAGCGTAGCGTGGTGCGGCGTGCCGTACCGGGGATGGACAGCAGACAACCAGGGCGAGAGCAGCCTGTCCCGGGACATGGCGTAGAACACCCGGATCTGCCCCAGGAGCATCACGATCAGCACGCTCGTGATCCCGGCCAACGCGCCGGTCGCCACCAGCGCGCTGCCCCAGCGGTACCCGACCGCGTTCAGAGCCTCGGCCACCGGCGCCTTTACGTGGATCTTCGAATACGGCACGATGCCCGTCAGCACGGCGGAGACGGCGACGTAGAGGAGCGTGCAGATGGCCAGCGAGGCAAGGATTCCCATCGGCACGTCGCGCTGCGGGTTCCGGGCCTCTTCAGCGGTCGTCGAGACCGCGTCGAAGCCGATGTAGGCGAAGAAGATGACGGCGGCGGCGGCGCCGACCCCTGCGAAGCCGTTCGGCATGAAGGGCGACCAGTTGGCAGGGTCCACCGCGAAGGCGCCCACCGCGATGAAGAACAGAACGACCACGATCTTGATCGTCACGATCACGCTCGTGACCCGGGCGCTCTCCTTGATCCCGATCATCAGCAGGCCGGTCAATGCCAGCACGATCAGGGTTGCCGGCAAGTTGATGAGACCGCCTTCATGCGGCGCGTTGATCAGCGGCGCAGGCAGGTGAACGCCCATACGCTCGAGGATGCTGACGAAGTACCCGGACCAGCCGATGGACACGGCCCCGCAGGCGATCCCGTACTCCAGTACCAGGGCCCAACCCGTGATCCAGGCGAAGAGCTCGCCCATGGTGGCGTAGGTGTAGGTGTAGGCCGAGCCCGCCACCGGGATCATCGAGGCGAACTCCGCGTAGCAGAGCGCGGCCAGCATGCAGGCCGTTCCGGACAGGATGAACGACAGGGCCAGGGCCGGCCCCGCGCCCGGCCGGTCGGCGTCCCCCACGGCCGCGGTCCCGACCAGCACGAAGATGCCCGTGCCGATGATTGCACCGATGCCCAACGCGGTCAGGTCGAAGACGGTCAGCGTGCGCTTGAGCTTGTGGGGCTGGGTCTCGCAGTCGGTGAGGATTTGCTCGATGGACTTGGTGCGGAATGCGCGATGCACGTGTCAGGACTTCGCCGCAGGACGTCGAGCGGCGCGACGGGAGCCGCGGGCGGCCGCGACGAAGGCCTCGAAGAGCGCCCGGTGGGTGCGGTGGCGCTGGTAGAGATACTCCGGGTGCCACTGCACGCCGATGAAGAACCGGCGGCTGCGGTCCTCCAGCGCTTCGATCACGCCATCGGGCGCGACGGCGCTGACCGCGAGCGCGCGGGGCACGGTCTTCACCGCCTGGTGGTGTGAGCTGTTCACCTGCACGGTGCTCCGCCTGAGCACATTGTGCAACCGCGAGCTCCGCTCCACCGTCACGGGATGGTACACCTCGGTCGCCGGCCCCGTCATCCGGTGCGGCAGCGCGCCCGGCACCTGTCGGTCGATGTCCTGTACCAGCGTGCCGCCCAAGGCGACGTTCATGAGCTGCATGCCGCCGCAGATCCCCAGCACCGGCAGGTCCCGCCGGCGGGCCTCCGTGACCAGGGCTATCTCCGAATCGGTGCGCTCCTGGCTCATGACCTTGAAGGGAAAGCGCTTGCGCTCGCCGTAACGGCGGGGGTCGATGTCGGGCCCGCTGCCGGTCAGCACCAGTCCGTCCACGCGGTCCAGGATGGCGCTACTGAGGGCTTGCTTGGTGATGACGGGAAGGATGACCGGGATACCGCCGGCCGCCTCAACGGCCGTTACGTAGCGGTTCCGGATGAAGATCGTGGCCTCGCTCTCGCTCCCGCCCTTGCCAGCCCCCTGGTTGAAATCCGGCGCGATCCCGATGACAGGCTTCCGCATGGAGTGGGGGATGGCTCGGCCTCCAGTCTAGCGCGCGTCGCGGGGTTTCTCCGGCGGAACACCCGTGAAGCGGAAGTCTTTCTTTCCGCGCAGATGGTCCGTCGTCACGAGGTAGTCGCCCTCGATCGTCGTGTACCAGACCGCATCCGCAGCCCGCCTGTCTAATCCGGACAGGACGTAGGTGAAGCCTCCCACAATCCCACCCAGGAGCCCCATCGAGACCTTGACGACGCCGTACGGGATCGAGCAGAAGACGCTGGCCACGCCAAGCCCAAGGTCGGCGGCCGGATTGGGGCCTTCGTCCTGTTCAGCCGCCCAGGCGACGGGGGCCAGACAGACCGACAGGGCCACGACCACCGCCACCATCCGCAGCGCGATGTGCTTCATGTCATTCCTCCTAAATTGATCGTTCCGAGTATGCCAACACTGTTTCGCTCCTTATATACAATCTCTGCCGGTGTTGCAAGGCGCCCTCATTTTATGCCGAGCGCCAGCACGGCTTCGTTGGGAATCCGGAGCCTACCGTTCCGCTCGTACTTCGCCAGTGAGCGGAAGACGTCGGCTTTGACGGCCCGGCGGACGGCCGGCGAGACTGTGGCGAGCGCCCGCCGCAGGGACGGCCCTCTCTTCATCGAGTCCCAGAACTCCTCCGGACCGTTGAAAACCCACTCCGCCGTCATGCACTCGCTACGCACGTGGCGAAAGCCAGCCGCCCTCAACGCCCGCTCCATGGCACCAGCCTTGCCGAAGCGGAAAAAATCGGGGGCGCCAGGAGGCGGGTGGAACGCGTCGTGGCGTTCGAGGGAGCGGCGGACGATCCCCAAGGTGTTGACCTTGCTCTGCGCGCTCCAGACGGCGAGGGCGACGCGCCCGCCCGGGACCAGCACGCGGTGCATCTCCGCGAGCGCGCGCTCGGCATTCGGCATTATCATGAGCCCGAACCGACAGACCACCCGGTCAAAGGTCAGATCCGCGAAGGTGAGGCGCTCGGCGTCCATCTCATGGAACTGTGCGTTCCGCACGCCGATGGCGCGCGCCCGGGCACGGGCCCGCCGCAGCATGGTCGGGGAGAAGTCCACGCCTACCACCAAGCCGCGCGGCCCCACGCGACGGGCGATGGTGAGGGCCGGCTCGCCCGGCCCAGTGGCCACGTCCAGCACCCACATGCCCGAGCGGATCGCGGCCAACTCGATCAGCCGCCGGCCGAACTGGCGGAACTCCGGCAGGACGACGTCGGTGTAGCGACGGGAGAACTGATCCCACATCTCCCGCTCGTTCTTCTTGTAGGATTCGGCCTTCGAGGACAACCTTGCCCCTCGGTTACAAATCCAGCTCCGTCAGGATCGCCTGCCGGATCGCATCGGCCTTGGCCCTCGCTAACTCGTCCAGCTCCGGCTGGAACGCCTCGGCGGGGATCGTCTGGTTCTCCTGGCTGATGCCGGCCCGGATAGCCAGGTCCAATTTGGCCCAGCAGACCTGTTGCATGAACAGGTCGCGGGCCCGCAGCTCATACTCGGCGAACGTCTCCGGCTCCACTTTCGCGCGGATCATCTCGATGAGCTCCCCCAACTGCCCGCGGTCCCGAATTCGTTCGAGCTGGGCCGCCGCGAGCTCGACCGTCACCTGGACACCCCCCTTCCAGCTTCGCTTCTTGACGTTGAACACGCACCGCACAACGCCGGGGCGGTCCGGCGTTTCTTCAGGCCCGAAGAAGAACGTGATGCGAAACTCGTCGGTCATGGGCGCCGCAGCGTACTGTGAATCACACACAGAGTCAATCAACTTGGCGCGGCTTCAACCGCTACGTTATACTCACAAGCCAATAATTGGGCACGAGACGGGTGACGCCGATGTCGCCGAAGGCGGCGGGGTGGCACCGAGCGGGGCGCCCCGATGAGCCAAGGCGCCTACAGGCGAGTCTGCGGGGCTGCAACGCCGAAAGGCGCCGCTCAACGGGGCTGCTCGGCGACAGGACCCCGGTGCCACAGGCGACAGGAGCGTCAATCTCACTAGAAATGTCCACCGCTAACAATCACATCGCCGCGATCCAGCAGGCCCTCCGGGAAGCCGGGCTTGACGGCTGGCTGTTCTACGACTTTCGCGGCAGCGACCCCCTAGCCGCCCGCATCCTGAAGCTCGATCTGAGCCGCCACACGACGCGGCGCTGGTACTACCTGATACCCGCGCAGGGAGTGCCGCAGAAGCTCCTGCATCGGATCGAGCCGCATTCGCTCGACGACGTACCGGGTGAAAGCCGACTCTATCTGTCCTGGCAGGAACAACAGGAGCATCTGCGCCAGATGTTGGCGTCGCTCGGCCGTTCGCCCAAGGTCGC
>VBOK01000202.1 GCA_005877565.1 Nitrospirota bacterium | reverse complement strand
AATCCCGATGGCGCCGCCCACTCCGTGAATGCCGACCACGTCGAGCGAATCATCATAGCCGAATCGTCCCTTCCACACAACCGCCGCGTAGCAGGCGACTCCCGCTGTCAGCCCGATCAAAAGGGCAGGGAAAAGCCCCACGAAACCTGCGGCCGGCGTTACCGTCGCCAGCCCGGCGATGGCCCCGCTGGCCGCGCCCAACGTGGTCGGTTTGTCACGGTGTAGCCATTCCGCCACCATCCAGCTCAGCGCGCCAGCAGCCGCGGCTGTGTTGGTGGCCAGGAATGCCGACGCCGCCAGTGCATTCGCGCCTAGCGCACTCCCGGCGTTGAATCCGAACCAACCAAACCAGAGGAGACCGGCCCCCAGCAAGGTCATAGGCAGGTTATGGGGAACCAGGTAGGCCGTCCCATAGCCCTTCCGTTTGCCCAGCACCAGGGCGCAGGCCAACGCTGCCCATCCGGAGCTAATGTGCACGACGGCACCGCCTGCGAAATCTAACGCGCCCATCTTGGCCAACCATCCACCGCCCCAGATCCAATGAGCTAATGGGCAGTAAATAAACGTCGACCACAGAGCGGCAAACACCAATAGGGCGCTGAATCGCATCCGTTCGGCAAAAGCTCCCGTGACCAGTGCGGGGGTAATCGCCGCGAACATCAATTGGAACAGCATGTACACCTGATGGGGGATGGTCGAGCCATACGCGGGATGGGGGTCTCCTCCCACCCCGCTCAGGCCGAACCATGCGAGGCTTCCGATGACGCCCCCCACGTCGGGTCCGAATGCCAGACTGTAGCCCCAGAGAACCCACATCACGCTGACCAGGCAGAGGATGATAAAGCTATGCATGATTGTGCCCAGCACGTTCTTGTTCCGGACCAGACCACCATAGAAGAGGGCCAGGCCCGGCATCGTCATCGCCAGCACCAGCGCGGAGGAAGTCAGCACCCAAGCCGTGTCTCCCGTATCGATCTTAGGAGCGGCCGCCGCCGGTGTGGCTGGTGGTGCCGCTTCCTGAGCAGCATTCATACTGGCTGCAAGCATGCACATCAGAAAAGTCGCTGCGCCCACAGCTAGAATTCCTCCAGGCTTTGTCCGCATCCCCATGGCCTCACACCCCCTTGTGTGTCTGATTCACGAGGAACGCCCGGCGTACGACGTCGGACGACCGGCCGTTCCATTCTCGTTGACCTACGACTCCTGCAAGCTGGCGTTATCCAAGGATCAAAAGTTAATGTCCAGTTGGACTGTCCACTTCCACTGGCCGTTGATGACGTGGTCGTTGAACCACACCGGTCCGGTCAGGAGACTAATGTCTTTGTTGAAGTAGTGGTACATCCCGAACCCGCCCCCGCCAATAAAGTTCTTCCCGCTAGCGTAGTCAGCCGCGAACACCCACTTGTTGTACTCATTGCCTGCTTTGTCCTTGACCGGCCAGAAGCCATAGTCATAGCCGACCATGCCACCGGCGTTGTCCAGCTTTCCGCTGGCACCGGCGATACAGGCCAGTGCCCCAGTTCCGTTAGGCTTGCATCCCCCCTCACGCATGAGAACGGCGTCCGGATTACCGTAATACCCTCCGGCGTGGATTCGGCCCAATGGTCCCAGCGTTTTGCCTACTATAAAGTCAAAGATGTCCATGTTGGTGACCTGCGCTTGGGTCCCTGCGTTGAAAAGGCCCACATTGATGGCAGGGAACCAGCTACCGAAAAAGGCCCCTTCGGGCGTGCCGAGTTTGGCATTGAACAGCAGCGAATTGCCGATCGATCTGAGTGCGGGGTTGATGCGTGTGCCGGGAAAGAGCCCGTCGATCCCGACTTCCAGGTTCAGCTTTTCGAAGGGTAAGACCCCGACCGTCAAGCCGACATCGGTTGGAAACGAATCGAATTGACCGTTGGCTTGCTCTTCCTGCGAGCGCGACAGGCGGAAGTAGTTGTCCACCCCGATGTGCCAGACATTGTAGGGTTGGACGTCACTGGTAGCAGGCGTCCAGTATGTAGTGGAGGGCGTTGCGGTTACAGTTCCCGCCGCGAGGAGAGACAGAAATAACATGGGTGTGATGATGCGTCCGAGTCGTTTCATGGTTACTGCGATACCGGTTCGTAATCGGCATTCGCCGATCCTTCCCCAACGCCCGGTGCGTGATCTTCACGCCGGGTGGCGATTGACGGCGTTTGTATTCGCTGCGGTCCACGAGCGCGACGACGTGCTCCACCGCGCGGCGATCGAAGCCGGCAGCGATCAGGTCGGCGAGGCTCTGGTCCTCCTCCACGTATCCCCTAATGATAGGATCGAGGACTTCGTAGGGAGGAAGGGAGTCCTGGTCCGTCTGATTGGGACGCAGTTCGGCCGTTGGAGGCCTGGTGAACACGCGCTTGGGAATGATGGGATCGGCCTCCCGCGCGTTTCGCCACCGGGCGAGCTCATAGACCAGCGTCTTCGGCACGTCCTTGAGGGCTGCGAACCCGCCGGCCATATCCCCATATAACGTCGCATAGCCGACGCTCATCTCGCTCTTGTTCCCTGTCGTCAGGACGAGCCACCCGTACTTGTTAGAGAGGGCCATCAGGAGGTTCCCGCGGATCCGGGCTTGGAGATTCTCCTCAGTCACGTCCGGCTGCTGCCCTTTGAAAACCTGCACCAAGACGGCAGTGTACGTCTGGAAGATGGGCGTGATCGGCAGGGTCAGGAAGCGTATCTCCAGGTTTTGAGCCAGCGCCTGCGCATCCTCGCGGCTCTCGTCCGACGTGTACGGGGACGGCATGAAGATGCCGATGACGTTGGGTGCTCCCATTGCGTCCACGGCGAGGACTGCGCTCAAGGACGAATCGATGCCCCCGCTCAGGCCCAGCACCACCTTTTCGAATCTGTTTTTACGGACGTAATCGCTGATGCCCAACACCAGGGCTCGGTAGACTTCTTCCAGCGGGGAGGGAACGGCTGGCAGGCCCCCATGGGCAGGGCGATGATGCGTCGGGCGGAAACGTGAGGAAAGGACGACGCGATCCACCGAAACGCCTCTCCGTTCGAGCATGCGGCGCGCGCGCCGGCGCCGCGTGTCGCGCACACGGGCCCGCGCGACGGCGTCGGCATCGACGTCGGCCACCACGAGATCTTCCTCAAACGCCCGTCCCCGGGCCACGATGGTGCCGCTCTGATCCACGATCAGGCTGTTGCCATCAAAGACCAGCTCGTCCTGGCCGCCGACCTGGTTGACGTAGGCCACCGCCACAAGGTTGTCCATGGCGCGCGTGGCCAGCATTTCTTCCCTGAACCGGAGTTTGCCCCGATGGTAGGGCGAGGCGCTGATGTTGACGACGACTTCCGCGTCCCCGACGAGTGCTTGCGCTCGTGTGGGGCCTTCGGGAAACCAGATGTCTTCGCAGATGTTGAAGCCGATGGTGATCCCGTTGAGCACCACCGTCACGGAGCGCGTGCCGGCCTGGAAGTAGCGGTTCTCGTCGAACACCCCATAGTTCGGCAGGTGGCTCTTGTGCTGGGTGGCCACGATCCGGCCATTCGACACGAATGCCGCGGCGTTGAAGATATCGTCGCGGCGGTCCACGAAGCCGATCACGGTGGCGATCCCTTTGACCTTTCGGACGATGCGGTGCAGCACCGTCAGGTTGTCGGTGATGAACTGGGGGCGCAGCAGCAGGTCTTCGGGAGGGTAGCCCGTGATGGTCAATTCCGGAAACACCACCAGATCGGCCTGTGCCTCACGGGCTGCTTCGAGTCCTGTGAGCACCAGCGCGGCATTGCCGTCGAGGTCACCGACGGTCGTGTTCACCTGAGCCAGCGCAATCCGTAAGAGTCGCATCCCACTCTCTCTTCCGAGTCAAAAAGAAAGCGTCCTCAAGCCGGAGCCCCTCCTGAAGGCACGGCTGGAGGACGTCATCGTCCGACAAACAAAAAAGGCGCCTTCCCCTAACTGCCACACGGGGAAAGACGCCATCGTCGTCTAGCACATCGTCGTGCTATGGATGGGATGTATAGCAGAAGCCTGTAAGGGCTGTCAAGGCTCTTTACCGGAGAGCCGTTTTTCGAGCTCCCCCGCCAGCAGGATGGCCTCCGCGATCTCCCGCATGGACCGCCGGGTGTCCATGCTCTGGCGTTGCATGATCCGGAAGGCTTCCTCCTCGGAAATCTGCTTGCTCCGCATGAGGAGGCCCTTTGCCCGCTCCACCAGCTTGCGCACCTCCAGGGCCTCCTGCATCTCAAAGGATTTCTCCATCAGGGTCGTATTTTCGATCGCGATCGCCGCCTGACTGGCCACCGCCTGGAGTACCTTGATCTCTTCGGCCGAAAACAGGTGCTCGTTCGATGTGTAGCTATTGATCACGCCGATCGGTTTGTCCTTCACCAGCATCGGGACCGACAGGAGCGAGCACAGGCCTTCTTTTCGAGCCAGGTCGGGATACATATAGCCAGGGTCCTTGGTCACGTCCAGCACCGCAATCGGCCGGCGCTCCTTGAGCGCCTGCCCGCTGATGCTTTGCCCGACTTTGAGGTTCGGCTTCCGCCGATAGCTCTCGCTCAGGCTCTGCGTGGCCGCGATGCGCAGTTCTTCCCGTTCCGGGTCCAGCAGCATGATCGAACAGATGGTCGAGCCCATCATCTCCGCCGTCATCGTGACCAGCAGATGCAGGATCTCCTCCAGCAGGCGGCCGGACGTGATCGTCGCGCTGACCTGGGACAGGGTTTCGACCTGGCGGGCCTTCTTGGTGATTTCGGCATGGAGCCGCGCGGTCTCAATGGCTCCGCCCACCTGCCGTCCCATCGTGGTCATGAGCGCGACCTCATGGGCACGATACCGGTGGGGGTGTTTGTGCTGGACGTTGATGACGCCGATCACTTCCCGCTTGGCCATGAGGGGCACGGAGAGGAACGCCTGGTGGCGGTCCTCGGGCAGGTTATGAAAGAACTTGAACCGGGGATCATCGCTGGCGTTGCTGGCGATGGCCACGGCGCGGCCTTGCTGGGCCACCCAGCCGGTGATCCCTTCTCCCAGACTCAACCGGATACGCCCAATCAACTTGGGGTGGGGGTTCTTGGAGGCCCTGAGCACGAGCTCGTCCCGGTGCGAGTTCAGCAGATAAATGAGGCAGGAATCCCCCTTCGTGACCTCGACGGCGATGTCCACGATGTCATGGAGGACGGCGTCGAGATCCAGGTTGCCGCTGACCGTATCGCTGATCTTGTGCCCGTTCGGGTACGCGACTATAACACAGGGAGGGCTCAGGCGCTAGGCTGGCGGGCGGCGAGAACTCGCCTGATCTCCGGCTCTTCGACCGGACGGACGACGACATGCCCGATCCGGTCAGGCAACACGAAGTGGATCCGTCTGTCCTGGACTTTCTTGTCCTGCCGCAAGGCCCGGAGCAGTGCGGACGCAGAGCGGGGGGGAAGATCGGCCGGGAGCCCGGTCCGCTCGACGAGAGCTCGGATCCGCATGCCCACGCTGGCGTCCGCCAGTCCCAGGCGTTCGGCCAACCGGGCGGCGACGACCATGCCGATGGCGACGGCCTCCCCATGCGTGTACCGGCGGTAGCCGCCGAGGGTCTCCAAGGCATGGCCGACCGTGTGCCCGAAATTGAGGATACGTCGGCGATCTCCTTCCCGTTCATCCTCGGCGACCACCGCGGCCTTGATGGCGCAGGAGGTCCGGATGACCCGTTGAAGCGCGGCCGGCTCCAGCTTGAGGATCTGGGCTATGCCCCGTTCAAGAAACTCGAAGAACTCGGCGTCCGCGATCACCCCGTATTTGATGACTTCCGCCAGGCCCGCCCGGTATTCGCGCGGGGATAACGTCCGGAGGGCGCCGGGGTCGATGAGCACTAGCTTGGGCTGATAGAAGGTCCCGATCAGATTCTTCCCCAGCAGATGATTGACGCCCGTCTTGCCGCCGATGCTGGCGTCTACCTGTGCGACCAGCGTTGTCGGCACCTGCACGAAGGGGATCCCCCGCAGATACATCGACGCGGTGAATCCGGCCAGATCTCCGACCACGCCCCCTCCTAACGCAACCAGCCAAGCCTTGCGCTCGTAACGGCGCCGAAGGAGCTCGTTGAGGACCCGTGCGACCCACTTGAGAGACTTGGTCCGCTCGCCGTCAGGGAGAGCCAGCACTATCGGTTTCAAGCCGACCGCGTTCAAACTGCGGATGACGCGGGCTCCGTAATGTCGCTTGACCACGGGGTTCGTCACGATGACCGTGTCGGGCCCCAGTTGAAACGGCGCGAGGAACTCCCCGACGTGATCGAGCAGCCCATCGCGAATTACGACCTCGTAGCTGCGTTCCCCCAAGTCCACGTGGATTTGGTCACAGACTGCGGGCGTCCGGTCCGTCTCGTCTCGGTCGGTGGTCATTGCACGATGGCTCTCGGAGGGACTGACGGGCGTTCAGAAGTCCCTGACGTACGCTTGGTAGGCGTCGAAGTTCCGCCGCATCTCTATGAGGGTGTCCCCGCCGAACTTCTCCACCATGGCGGCGGCCACCTCGTAGGCCACCACCGCCTCCCCCACCACGCCAGCGGCAGGGACCGTGCAGATGTCGGAACGCTCGATGGTGGCTTCGAGGGGCTCTTTCGTCAGGATGTCCACGCTCTTCTTGGGCGCATACAGCGTCGAGATCGGTTTCATCGCGGTCCGCAGGACGATGGGCTGTCCGGTGGTGATCCCGCCTTCCAGTCCCCCAGCATTGTTGGTCGGACGAATGAACCCGCCCTTTCTCTTGTCGTAGAAGATCTCGTCATGCACGTCAGAACCGAACCGGCGGGCCGCCTCGAAGCCCATCCCCACTTCCACCCCTTTCATGGCCTGGATGCTCATGAGCGCCATGGCCAGCCGGGCTGTGAGGCGTCGATCCCACTGGGCGTAGCTCCCGAGTCCGATCGGGGGATTGGTCACGACCACTTCGAAGACACCACCCAGCGTGTCACCCTTATGCTTTGCCTCCCGGATCCGCTCGACCATCTTGGTGGAGCCCTCCGGATCGGGGCACCGGACTTCCGACTCCTCCGCCTGGCGAAAAGCCTGCTCCGTCGTCAAACCTGTCAGCGACGCCCGCACCCCGCCGATTTCCAACGTGTAACTATACACCTGGATCCCGAATTCGGCCAGCAGCCGCTTGGCGACGCCACCGACTGCCACCCTGATCGCCGTTTCCCGCGCGCTGGCCTTCTCCAGCACGTTCCGGATATCGCGATGGCTGTATTTGATAGCCCCGACCAGATCGGCATGACCGGGCCGTGGACAGGTGACGACCTTTTCCGTGACCGGGGGCCCCGGCTCGGGGGCCATGATCTCTTTCCAGTTTTCCCAGTCCCGGTTGGCGACATGCAGGGTGATGGGGGTACCGAGGGTGAACCCTTTGCGGACGCCTGAGAGGAACTCGACGCGGTCCTGCTCGATCCGCATGCGGCCGCCGCGGCCGTAGCCTTTCTGCCGTCTGGCAAGGTCTCGATTGATGTCGTCAGCGGTGAGAGGCAGACCCGAGGGCATCCCTTCCAGGATGGCAATCAAACCCTTCCCGTGGGATTCTCCCCCGTTCAGGTACCGGAGCATGAGGGAATCGTCCTTACGTTACTCCTTGATGATCGCCGGGGTAACGAAGACCAGCAACTCCGTTGTGTTGACGGACACACCCTCGTTCTTGAACAACCAGCCGAGGAAGGGGATGCGGTTGAACCACGGCACGCCTTGTATCGAGTCCGTGCGGTTTTCTTCGAAGATCCCGCCAAGGACCGTCGTCTCACCGTCCTTAAGTAGAATTTCCGTCGTCGCTTCCTTCTTATCAATAGTCGGTCCTGCTGTGGTAGTGATCGTCCCGAGGGCGTTCTTGGTCACCTTGATCTCAAGACGGACTGTATTGGCATGGGGAATCACATGCGGCGTGACGTTCAGGGTCAGCGTCGCATCCACGAACGTAGTTTGCGTCCCCTGCAACGAGGTGGTTGCGAAGGGAACCTGGCTGCCCTGTTCGAGCTTGGCTGGTTTGTTGTCCAACGTAATGATCTTGGGCGCGGAGACGATCTTGGTCTGGCCCAGGGCTTCCCCGGCCGACAGCCGCAGATCGAGCGTTCCGGTGGTCCCCAAAAATTTACCAATGAGAAAACCGGCCGTGGTTGATGGAATGGTCACGCCTGACGCTGAGGCCGGGAGGTTGACCAGGAAGTCATTCGCTTGTGTGCCGAAGGTGGAGGTGGCCAACGCGCCAAGGTTGACGGTGATCGGTGCATCCTTACGACCTCCCGTTGAAGTCGTGTTTATGGAACCGAGTCCCCATTGGATCCCGAGCCCACGGGCGAAGGACTTACTGGCCTGAACGATCCGCGCTTCGATCTGGACCTGCGGTGTCCGCTGGTCCAGATCACGGACGATCTTCTCGACCCTGGTTAGATTGTCCTGGATGTCCCGGACGACGAGCGAGTTGGTTCGGGAATCGACCTTGATCTCACCCCTCGTGCTCAGATTGCTCTTAGCCACATCGACAGTTTTGGCGGCATCGGAGAAATTGAGGTAGATGATGCGCGTCACGAGCTCTTCGGCTTTCAGGGTCGATTCTTTCGCTCTGGCAGCATCATCCCGGAGCTTGGTGATGTTGGCCAGGGTGTCGATCCATAGGATGTTCCCTTCGCGGATCTGCCCTAGGTTGTTCAGCTTGAGAATCAGGTCGAGCGCCTGATCCCACGGCACGTTCAATAGCTTCAGCGTCACCTTCGCCTTGACCGCTTCCCCGACAACCATGTTGAGACCGCTGACGTCGGCGATCAGGCGGAGCACGCTGCTGATCTCCGCTTCCTGGAAGTCCAGAGAGATCCGCTTCCCGGTGAATCGCTCGGTGCCGCCCTGCGTGGTAAAATCTGACGGTTGATCCGGTTTCGGTTGCGCCAGCGGCGTCAACGGATCGAGGAATTTGAGCCGCCCCGGCACCGGCACTGGCCCCGATCTTCTCGATGGTATAGGGGACGGTCCGCCGCAAATCGAGGACCAGTCGCACCTTTGCCTGCGGGAACTGGTGCACGCCAATCCGAATCTGCCGCATGAATTGGTGTTGAACGGGGATGGCCTGGCGCTTGGTGCCGTTGGCGACATTCAGGAGGTCAATGACGAGCCGATTCCCGCTCAGCTTCGTGACGTCGTAGGTCAGCTCACCGTCTCCGGTAATGAGCACCACCACGCTGTCCTTGGCACGCTGCACGGTGAGGTCCGTCATGGATCTTGCGGGCGGCAGCAGTTTGTCGCCGGTGGTCCTAGCGGCGATGAGGGAAGGCGGGGTAGCCTCGCCTTTGGACTTCACCGCCGGAGATTCGGGCGCCGACTTCAACGCGTCAGCAGGAGGGGGCGCCATCTCTCTGGCTGGCGCTTGGGCACTGCGCGTGGGCGCGGTCTCCGCGACGGTCGGTTCCATCATCGGCTCGGTTGGGGCGCAGGCCTGCAGGGTTCCTAGCATCGCAGCTCCTGCCACGAGGACCCCCAGACTGGTCAGTTGAGTTTTCATTCGGTCACCTCTCTGGGACGGAGAAGGATTTCGACCTCCTTCGTGCTTTTTCTTCCTGCGATATCTATGGTGGGTTCCGACACGATGATCGCTTTATCGGTAATCGTCTTGATGACCCCGTTGTTGGTGCCCAGCAGCATGCCTTCTTTCACCGTGTATCCCTTGCCCTCTGGAGTTTGAATCAGTCCGAAGTAGCCGTACCCGCCCCACATGATGCCCAGGAGTTTCATGTCGCTGATCTGGACCCGTTGCAGAGGAGGCATCTGCGACTGCAAGGAGGCAGTTTTGATCATTTTCGTGAGCGACTGGAACGGATCGCGCCGGCTTTTCGGATCATAGGAATAGCCTTCAGCACTGTCCACGGGTGGAGTGGGGACCACAGGCGCGGGTGCCATCGTCATCGCTGGCGGAGTCGCAGCAGGGGCAGCGGGAGTCAGTGCCGGTGTGCCGGCTGCCGGAGCAGGCGTTCCTGGCTTGGCCGGCATAGCAGGGGCAGCGGGTGCAGGAGGTTTCGCACCAGCTTGGGGTGTAGCAGGGGCAGCGGGAGTCAGTGCCGGTATGCCGGCTGCCGGGGCAGGTGTTCCTGGCTTGGCCGGCACAGCAGGCGCGGCGGGCTGAGCCGGAACCTGCCCAATACCGCCAGGAGGCGGCGCCTTGGGTTTGGGGGGCAGCGCTTTCGGCTTCTGATCTTCCCCGGTCAACAGGCTCATGGCCACCAGTGTCTGCGTGGTCGTCGGTTCAGCAAACGCATTTCCTATGCCCAACAGCACAACGGCTGTCAAACCGCCAATATAATAGAGGGTGATCATTCTCATGGTGTCGTCTTGCTGTCTCACTTCCCTGCCGGCTTGGCCCCTCCGGGTGCGGAGGGAGACGCGAAAGCCGTGAGCTGGAACGATGTCTGGACGGACACACGGCCGCGTTCTTCCTTCCCGCCTCCCATCTTGATTTTGTTGACGTTGATGATGCGGGGGAGTTTGCCGATCCGGTCAAAGAAGAGCGCCAAGGTGTGGTATCCGCCGCTCATCTCGACATCTACTGGAAGTCTGACAAAAAGCTTGGATGAATCCTCTACACGGGTACCGGGACGCCAGAGTTTGAGGTCCAGCCCGATGCGTGTCCCGAGGTTGGAGAGTTGTTTGAGCAGTGTCACGGCCTCTTCCTCAGGGGGCAGGTATTCCAGGTTCTTGTCAAGCTGACGCTGCAATTCCGCATTCAACCGCTTGAGCTCCTCGAGCTTCGCGATCCTGACCTTGTTGGTGTTGATTTCCGTATCGAGCTTGGCAATGTCGGCCTTCAAGTTGGTGATGTCTGTCTGGAGCGGCTCTTCGACATAGAAATAGAACCCGACGCCGATCCCCACCAAGACCAGGATCAACATGGCCACCTTCTGCTGCATCGGGATGGCCTTGAAGGCCGTGAGATCTGGAGCTTTCATCGCCATGCGTCAGGCCTTTACTGCCATCTTGATTCTGAACGAGTAGATGATCAGGCCTTCTTCCCCCGTCTGACGGCTCTCCTCCAGCAACACGCCAGAAAAGTATCCACTCTGCTGAAGGTTCCTGATGAACTCCACGATATCGTCGTTCGTCAACGCCTTGCCGCTGAGCGTGACTTCCTTGTCGCCTTCGACGTTGGTCAGCCAGACCTTCAAGGGGTCCAAGCTCTGGCTGAGATAGTCGAGCAGCCGAACCGGCCCGCCTTGATTCTTGCGAAGTTGCTCAATGATGCGGTTCTTGTCCTCCAATAACTGCTTGTTCTTCTCGAAATCCTCGACCTCCTTGACCTTCTTCTTGAGCGACTCGAGCTCCTTCGTCTTGCTCTCCTTGAGCTGGGTCTGCAGCGCGACCTCATCGACGAGCATCTGCCAGCGATACCCACACGCCCCAACAAAGACGAGCACGATCCCCAGGCCCACCCACAACTGGAACATCGCCTCATCGACAGGGGCCTTTGCTTTTTGGGCGGCTCGTTTGACAGGGAGGAGATTGATCTTGATCATCGGTCACCCTCCCGCCGCAGGGCGAGGCCGACGACGACGGCTGCCTCCGGCGCGACCCGCTCTATTTCTTCGTGACTTTTCTTCAAGGCCGTTGTATCCAGCTTCTTGAATGGATCGGCCACAGACGTTTCGAGGCCCAAGTGCTCTGAAATCTTGATCGGCAGGCTCTTGATCTTGGAGCACCCGCCGCACAGGACGATGCGCGCGATGTCTTCGTCGGGGGAGGTCGTCCGGAAATAATCGAAGGAACGGCCGATCTCCGTTGCCATCTCCTCATCGACTGCGGCGATCGCTTGGTGCAGTGCGTCGGCGTTGACATCCGGCAAGTGGCCTTTTTTGGCCGCTTCAGCATCTTCCAGGCTCAGCCCAAGGTCCTGTTGGATCCGCTCAGAGTACCGGTTGCCGCCGATCGTGATGTCCCGAGTGAACGCCGAGACTCCGCCCTTCAAGATATTAATATTCATGACGCTGGCGCCGATGTTCACGATCGCAGTCAGCTCAGCCGTTGACACGTCGTAATTCGCGCAGTACATGTTTTCAACGGCGAACGCGTCGACATCAACCACCTTGGGCGTCAAGCCGGCCTCGCGCACCGCGTTGGCGTAGTCGTTCAACTTGTCCTTCTTGGTCGCGACCAGCAGGACTTCCATCTCTCCCTGCGCGGCGGAGGACCGCTCTTCCGGCGAGAGAATATGGAAATCCAGATAGACATCGTTAATGTCGAAGGGGATGTATTGCTCCGCCTCGAACTTGATCTGCTTATCCAACTCATCTGCCGGCATCGGCGGGAGGGTGATTTTCTTCACGATGACGGACGTCCCGGAGATCGACAAGGCGACGTTCTTGTTCTTGAGTTTCTGCTCGGTGGCGAGTTCCTTGATGGCCGTCACGACCCCCAAGCCATCCATGATCGATCCGTCGACGATCATTTCGGCGGGAAGCGGTTTCATGCCGAACCGCTCCACCTTCAGCTTTCCCGTGGCCTCCTTGAGTTGCAACATCTTGATAGACCCGGACCCGATGTCCAACCCTAGCAGGTATGCTTTCGAACCAAATCCAAACAACGGTCGCCCTTTCTATTCTTCCCAGTGTCTAGCTTGATGCGCGCCGACGAATGATACGCTTAATCTCTTCGAGATTCGTCGTCGTGTAGAGTCGCCAGTTCCGCCAATCGCGCGGCGGCGTTGAGATCAGGCCTTCGCGTTCCCAGCGATACAGCGTCGCCTTCGAGATATCGAACAAGTGACACACTTCCAGCGTCGAGAACCGCCGTGAGACAGGCTTGCGACCGGCGGGCCGTACGCTGTGCATTTTCCTCTTCGCCTCAACGGCCTTCATCGCGCGCGGCACGTGAAATCGATTGGACACATAACTGTCGTAAGTATAGTTAGTATAATTTTGATGTCAAGGAGTTTTTACAAGAAGACGTATGACTACCGCGTGACATCAGCTTCAGGAGCGCAGCGCGACGCACGTAAGGAACTGGACCTACTATCCCTAGCGGTGAGGGATGGTCATGCTGGTAGACCTTGTGTTTGGCCAGGAACAGGAAAAGGAATGCAGGGAAAGTTAGACAGCGTTGTCTTAGCAGACGCGCTTACGTCGGCTGGCTGACGAAATGTTGAGTTCCATCCGGTACTTGGCCACGGTGCGCCTGGCCAGGACCACGTTTTGGGCTTTCAGCCGCGCGACGATCTCCTGGTCCTTCAAGGGACGGTTGGAGTCTTCCTCTTCCACCATCTTGCGAATCATCTCACGCACCGCCACGGATGACAATTCGGTCAGCCCTTCCTGGGACCTCGGGATGCTGGTGTTGAAGAAGAACTTGAGTTCGAAAATCCCTTGCGCGCAATGGAGATATTTGTTGGAGGTGACGCGGCTGATGGTCGACTCGTGCATGGAAACGTCTTCCGCGACGTCGCGCAACACCATTGGCTTAAGGTATTGGATTCCATGTTCGAAGAACGGCTCCTGGGTCTGGACGATGCTCTCAACGACCCGCACGATCGTCTTGTTCCGCTGGTCAATGCTCCGAATCAGCCACTGGGCG
>VBOK01000201.1 GCA_005877565.1 Nitrospirota bacterium | reverse complement strand
TAGGAAGGCGACGCCATCCTTAGCGGGCAGGTCACGGACCTGCAAGTTGAAGGCGCAATCGGTCCCTCTCCAACGGAGACCGGGGAAAGCCGGTTGCGCTTTTTTTCATGTCTTGGGAACGGCGGCTGGATAGACAACCCACACACCATCAGGAGGAAGCGCTATGGCAAAAGCAATGACAAAATCACAGGTGACCGGACATCTTGCCGACAAGGTCGGGATCACCAAGAGGGCGGCGAGCGACCTGCTCGAGAAGCTGGCCGCCCTTGCCTACAAGGAAGCCAAGAACACCTTCACCTTGCCCGGCCTGGGCAAGCTGGTCTTGGTGAACCGGAAGGCGCGGATGGGCCGCAATCCGCAAACCGGCGAGCCCCTCAAGATCCCGGCCAAGCGGGTCGTGAAGTTCCGGGTGGCGAAAGCCTGCAAGGTCGCAGTGCTCGGGAAATAGGCGCGCGAGCTTGCGTCGAGCACGTCGGGCGACGAGGGCGTCCGGACGAGTTGTGAACGGGTCTGACCGGCGAAGGGAGAGCGTGGCGCGAAGTGTTCTTTTGCCTTTTGTAGGAACGACGGTTATGGTATCGTTGCTAGCGCCACGGTTCTCCTGCCGGCGGCCTTGTCGAACATCGGGGGACGCATGCCCGACAGCAGCAAGTCCGAGACCCTCCGCTTTCTCTACACCTTCGAGTTCCCGGACGGCACGGAGAAGAAATTTGAAGTCCTGCTGAGCGCCAAGACACTGGAGTTGGTCACCAAGAACGACCTGCCCAAGCCCGCCTGGACGAAGCTGAAGTACCAACAGTGCGAACATTGCCCGCTCGGCGACGAGCACGAGTATTGCCCGGTGGCGGTGAACCTCTCGGCACTGGTGGAGTCCTTCAAAGACTCCGTCTCCTATGAGAGCACGAACGTCCGCGTCCAGACGAACGAACGGATCTACGAAAAGAAGACGACCTTGCAGAAGGGCCTCAGCTCGATCATCGGGATGTATATGGTGACGAGCGACTGCCCGGTGATGGACAAGCTACGCCCGATGGTGCGGTTCCACCTGCCGTTCGGCTCGCTGGAAGAGACCGTGTACCGGGCCGCGTCGATGTATTTGACGGCGCAATACCTCCTGATGCGGAAGGGGAAGACGCCGGATTGGGACTTGAAGAAGCTGGTCGAGATTTACAAATCGGTCGGGCATGTGAACCGAGGCATTTCCAATCGGCTGTCCAGCGCCTCGGAAGAGGATGCCAACATGAATGCGGTGGTGATCCTCTCCGCGTATGCCGAGATGGTTCCGTTTTCGATTGAGCACCAGCTTGCGGAACTCGAGTACATCTTCAGCGAATACACCAAGTTCGAGTAGCGCGTCTGCGCCTCGAGATGGTCGGGGAGAAGGCCATCCATGCAGACGGATTTGAGTCGTCGTTCCTAAAGGCATGTGCCCTTCCTGATCCTCCTGATGACCCTGGTGATCCTGCTCATCGGGGCCGTCGCCCTCCACTATGTCGAGAACCGCCTGGTGGCCACCACGGGCGAGAGCCTGGCGCTGGCCGCCGCCGACATTGCGGACATGCTCGACCGGTTGCTCTTCGAACGCTACAGCGACATTCCCATGATGGCGCGCGCCAGGGTATTCCAGGGGCGCGACACCGCTGCCATGACGGACTACCTCAACTGGGTGCAGAAGAACTACCAGGTCTATCGGTGGGTAGGGGTGCTCGATGCGTCCGGCCGGATTATCGCCGCGACAAGCCCGGCCAGTGTCGGGAAGGATTTAAGCCGGACCCATTTGTTCAGGGTCGTCCGCGAGCAGGGAGACGTCCACATCCAGGATGTGGAGGTGTCTGAAGATGCCGGTGGGATTCCGGTCATCGGATTCGCCGGCCCGATTCGGGACGAGAAGGGAAAATTCCGCGGGGCCGTCCTTTCCCAGGTCACTCTGTCTAGCGTGGAAGATGTCGCCACAGCGGCGATCCGGACATTTCAAGTGCAGCGCGGAGCGACGGGGAAAATTGAGTACGAGATTATGACCCGGGACGGGGACCTGCTTGTGGATTCACTCCTGCACCAGGAGATGCAGGTCAACCTGAAGCTGGTGGCCCTGCCCTCGGCGCTTCTGAGCGCGTCGGCGCTGCCGGGGTATATTGAGGAGCAGCACCTGCGCCGGAAGGTGCCGGTCGTCACGGGGTACTCGGGGACCGAAGGATACGGCGACTTTACCGGTTTGCACTGGGCAGTGCTTGTGCGTATGGACCGGAGCGACATTCTCGCTCCCATCCGGGCGGTCTTGCAGAATCTGGCCCTGGCTGGGGCTCTGATCGTCCTGCCGCTGCTGGGCTTTCTCCTCTGGACGTCGGGACGACTCCAAGCTGAGTACCAGCGAGCCCGGGAGGAAAGTGCCCGTGCCATGGCCGCTGAGGCCACTTTGCGGTTGCGCGACCGCGCCATCGCCGAGACCAGCAACGGTATTCTGATCACCGACCCGCACCAGCCTGACACCCCCATCATCTATGCCAACCCGGCGTTCGAGCGTATCACGGGGTATCGCATGGACGAGGTGCTCGGGCGCAACTGCCGCTTTCTTCAAGGACCCGACACCGATTCGGCGACGGTGGCTGTCATGCGGCAGGCCATCGCGGAGCAACGGGATTGCCAGGTAGTCATTCGGAATTACCGCAAGGACGGCGCACCGTTTTGGAACGAGTTGACGATCTTCCCCGTGCACGATGGCAGTGGACAGGTGACGCATTTCGTCGGAGTGCTCGTGGACATTACGGCGCGGAAGGACGCCGAGGAAGCGATCGAACGACTCAGCCGCCAAAACGAATTGATCCTGAACGCGGCGGGAGAAGGGATCTTTGGGCTGGACCTGCAGGGCAAGACCACGTTTGTGAATCCGGCTGCGGCGAGGATGGTCGGATGGTCTGTCGCGGAGCTCATTGGCCAGCCCATGCATCTGCTCACGCACCACACGAAGCCGGATGGGACCCCCTATCCCGAGAAGGAGTGTCCGATCCAGGCCGCCTTCAAGAAGGACGCTGTGGTCCATCGAGTGGCTGACGACGTGTTTTGGCGGAAGGATGGGAGCAGCTTTCCTGTGGAGTATGTCAGCACGCCCATTCGGGAACATGGCGACGTCGTCGGCGCGGTTGTCGTATATATCGACATGTCGCTTCGCAAAGAGGAGGAAGAGCGGCGGATGCAGGTGGAGAAATTAGCCGCTCTGGGCCAGGTGGCCGCCGGCGTGGCCCACGAAATCAACAACCCGTTGGCGGGGATCAAGAATACGTTCCTCTTACTGAAAGATACGATTGCCCCCGGCCATCCGAATTCCCAATACGTGAGCATGATCGATCGGGAGATCCAGCGGATCAGCGACATCGTGGGTCAAATGTATCAACTGTATCGGCCCGATCCGGCGGAACCCCGTCCCATCGATCTCGAAGCGGTCCTTCGGGACGTCTCGCAGATCATGGCAGGCTTGTTGCGGCAGCACCGGTTGACGCTGAGAACAGAGGTGGCTCCCGATCTGCCTCGGGTTCGACTGCCGCAACGCGATCTGATCCAAGTCCTGTGTAACCTCATCCGGAACGCCATCGAGGCGTCCCGGCCGGCCAGTGAAATCCGTCTCTCGGTTACGCATGGCGAGGAAATCGTGTCAATCATGGTAGCGGATCGCGGCCCTGGTATTCCGGCTGAGGTGTTACCGCGCATCTTCGACCCGTTCTTTACCACCAAGATGGGAAGCACCCAGGGAGGCATGGGCCTTGGCCTCTCGGTTTCTCGAAGCCTCGTCCAGGCGATGGGGGGACGGATCGACGTGCAGACCGCTGTCGGCCGCGGCGCGACCTTCACGGTGGTCTTACCTTGCCATGCGGCGATAGTCTCCCCGAGCGTCCGATCTGAAAGGGAGCAGCCTCATCATGTCTGACGTGGCGCGGGTCCTGATCGCCGATGATGAAGAGACGTTCCTGCAGTCGATGGGCGCCCTCTTGCGCCGGGAAGGGTATGCCTGTGATTGCGTGCGGGACGCCCGGGAGGCGGCCGCCGCCCTGGAGCAGGCTGCGTACGATCTCCTGATCACCGATATCTACATGCCGGGGAATGCGGAGTTGGAGTTCCTCAGCGAGCTGCAGAGCCGCGGCTCCATTATTCCCGTGATCGTGGTGACTGGCTACCCGTCCGTGCCCACCGCCGTGGAGTCACTGCGTCTGTCTGTCGTGGATTATCTCATCAAGCCGGTGGATTTCCCCGTGGTCCTGCATTGCGTCAGCCGAGCCATCGAGAAAGGGCGGGTGCTCCACTCGCTGCACAAGACCCAGGATCAGATGCGCGAGTGGGTCAAGACGATGGAGAATCTGGAGCGGTCGCTGACCGTGTCTGGCACCAAGGGGGAAGAGACCAAGCTGGCCTGGGCCATCGATAACTATCTGGATCAGATGGTGGGGCACATCACACAGATCGCGGCGAGCCTCAAGATGACGATCGATACCGTGCGAAAGGATTATGCCGGTCAGACGATGGATGTGTGCGCCCTCGTCAGGTGCCCCCGGTTGGAGGCGTATGAAACAGCCCTGCGCGGGACGATCGAGGTTCTCCGGAAGACCAAGAACGCGTTCAAGTCAAAGGAGCTGGCCGCGCTGAGGGAAAGGCTGGAGGAGTTCCTGAAAAAAGACCACCGCTGACAGAATCGGGCCTGAAACCATCGACT
>VBOK01000200.1 GCA_005877565.1 Nitrospirota bacterium | reverse complement strand
GGTGCCGAGGTAGCTCAGTTGGCAGAGCACAGCCCTGAAAAGGCTGGTGTCGACAGTTCAATTCTGTCCCTCGGCACCAACATGCCCTTCCACCCCGCCGGGCGCTTTTCGCGCTGAGCTCGTCAACAATGTTCAGGGAATCCGATCTGACGCGCCGTGCCCGTCATGGGGCTGGGGTTTAGGTGCGGGCGAGATCCTTGTCGATGAGCGGCGCCAAGGCCTTCTCGATGGCCGCCTGTTCGGTTCGGCCCATCTCGACCCATTCTTGGGCCATCGTCACCAGGGTGTCCACACGGGCGGCCACAACCTCGACTCGCTGAGGGACCAGCGCCACGCCTTTGTAGACGACTTCCAAGAGCAGCGTTTCCAGGCCATGTAGGAACTGAACGATCGGCGTGGCTCCGACCTCACGGGCCGTCTCGTACAGCAACGAGATATCCCGCAGGCCGCCCTGGAGGTTGGCTTTCTGTAAGTGGGGATCGCGGGTGCCGGCCTTGAGTCCGGCGATGACCTGCTTCAACATCTCCACCCGGCGCCGGGTTTCCTCCAGGAAGCGTTCGTCGAGCCCTTCCAGTTGGTGCAGGATGCTGGCGACCGAGGCGGCCGTGACCTCCGCCGATTCCTGGTCAGACAGCCGGTGCAATCTGCGGAGCACGAGCTCGACCAGGTTCCGGCTGGGCTCTAACGAGGAGGGACGCACGTGCTTGAGGTCCAGCAGCGCCTGCACGATTTTTCCCAGGTAGGTGGCTTCCGGGCTGACGGGCCGCTTCGTGGCGGGCGCGGCCTTCGAGATCCCTTGCACCTTGGCGACCGTACGTTGCAGGCCGTCCGCCTGGAGCTGCATGATGCTTTCGAGATTGGCCTTGACGATCGTTCGCTGCGACGCCATATGCAGGACTTGCACGGAGGCGTACATGAGCGCGATCCCCTGCCGGATCGTGGCGAAGTGCTCCGGTTTGGCGGGGACTTTTTTGGTCTGCATGGCTTGCAGGAGCGGGACCAATGCGAGGGTGAGTTTCTGGAGCGCGGCCAGCTCGACGGTGGCGGCCGAGCCCATGAGGTTGGTCAGACTGCGGAGGATGATGTCGTAATGTTTCTTTTCCTTATCCGGTGTTGCCCCGCTCTCCAGTTCTTGCAGGGCGACCTTGATCTGCTTGATCCACTCCAACCCCTCTTCGGCAAAGAGCTGGAGGACTTCTTCTTGAAACTGGTCTTCGCTCGTGTCCATAGGCGTGGCCGGCTCTATCGCTTCCGCCGCTCGTTCTTCGACAGCAGGCCGAGCGGAGCTACCGAGGCGGTCATGATCCGTGTCGGCCCAAGGTTTGCGTGGCTTGGCGGACGGATTCTCCCAGCATTTGCAGGAGTTTTTCCGCCGAAGCGACGGCTGGCTCCAACGCCGTCAGCCGTTTCTGCAGCTCGTCCGTCTGCTTTTCGGTCTCTGCGAGCCGGGCCGCCAGGTCCTTGATGAGCATGGATGCCTGCCCCAAGGCCTTTTCCTGCTCGCCCAGGCGTTTTTCCAAGGCTTGAATAGCAGATGTGGTGCCGTCGCGCAACCCCCGGCTGAGATCCCCACCCGGCGTCGCCGGGGCGTACGCCGGCGCCTGCGGCGTGTGCGCCTTTCGCGTGGACAGCAATTCGAGGACTCGCTCGCGCAGGACGGCCCCTTGGAAGGGTTTCTTGATGATGCTGTCGGCCCGACAGGCCTCGGCCTGTCGCGTGACCTCCTCATCCACGAACCCCGACACGAGGATGACCGGTGTGTCTGCCAGGGCGGCGTTCGACTTGACGAACGCGCAGACCTCGAACCCGCTCTTGTCCGGCATGATGACGTCCGCGATGATCAGGTCCGGCCGCCTGTTCTTCAACCAAGTCAAGGCTTCCTCTCCGTTGGCCACCAGCGCCACATCGAGTCCTGCCTCGATCAACTGCCGTTCGGCGACCTTTCGAACGCTGAGACTATCGTCGGCAACTAAGATTGTCGGCATGGTCCTCCATCATCATACGGCATGAGTCGTTGTTGGCATCCCCAGCTTGGCCAGCGAGTAGAGCGGGACCCGTTCCCCCTCGATCTCACAGTATCCCAGTATATCAGGATCGGGTTCGGCGGACGGCTGGAGCGCCTGGGGATCGATCGTCTTGAGCGTCGGGATGCTGGCATCAATACACACCGCCATCGGCCCGTCTTCCCGTTTGACGATCAGGCACAGCGGCGGCGTCCCGCGAACCTGCTGCTTCAACCGTGCGGCCAGATCGTAGACCGGAAGCACTTCCTCGTCGTGCCGCAAAAGGGCGTTCATGAACGGGGTATGGCTCGGGACCGGCATGGGGTCGGTCCACGGCCGGACGCCTCCGGCTTCTTCGATCCGAGCCGCGAGGCGCTGGCCACCGATGGAGAACACCATCAGCGACCAGTTTGTGACGCGCTTTGCGGTTTCCTTACTCTGCCCTCTCAGCATCGATGATTTCCAGTTCTATGATGTCCTCCGTCAGACAGAGATCCTCGGTGAGGCCCGGCGTGGTGTCCTCGAAGTTCTCGGCCGCGTCGGTGCCTTTGCCGGGTGCGAACAGCCAGTCGGGATTGACCCACAAGGCAATGGTATCCCGAAACAGGAAAAATCCGTTGAACCACGTCCGTTCCTCACAGGCGAAGTGCGGCGGCAAGGATTGGATCCGCCGTGGAGCCACTTCGGTGAGACCCAGCACGTGGTCTACGGTGAACCCGCGGTGTTGCCCGCGGTATCCGCACAGGAGTAACAGCGTCTTGGGCGTCGTCGGGGAGGGCGTCCCGTCCCACCGGCCCGCGAGAGGCGTCACGCGGTACGTGATCCCACGGACGGTCACGACGTCCCGGGTTCCGGCTTTCCACCGGGGCAGCATCCCTTCGAAGATCGGTGCCGACAGCGCGAGCCTCACTGGACCGCTGGCGACGACCAGCAGACGTTCACACACCCCACCGGCTGCGGCGGCCTTGCTCTGTCCCTGCAGGCTCATACACAATTCTCTCTACACGGCGATTACGGTTTGGTCGCTGTGGCCGTGTTCACAAGCTGGCTGATCTCCTTGATGAGGGCCCGTTCCTCGACCGGCTTGGTGAGGTACGAGGAGACCCCTAGGCTCTGGGCCATCTGGCGGTGCTTCTCACCGGCCCGGGTCGTCAGCACGATGACCGGTATAGACTTCGTCTCCGGCCGGGCACGCAGGGCCTGGATGAGCTCATAGCCGTTCATTTTCGGCATTTCCAGGTCTGCAATGATCACCTGGAACGACGCAGCGGTGGCTTTCCGTAGCCCTTCTTCGCCATCGGAGGCCGTTTGCACCTTATAGCCCGCCGCCTCCAGCATGCGCCCGATGAATTTCCTGACGCTCAGCGAGTCGTCGACCAGGAGAATCCCTAGGTTCTCCTGGTCAGTCTTGGAGCTTCCCACCTCCAACCGCAGCGGTTCAGGCAACGGGTGAGTCGCGGGCAGGGCCTTCTCACCCTCCTGTTTGAACAGGCTGGGCACGTCCACCACCAGAACGACCCGGCCCTCAGGATCAATAGTCGCTCCACTGTAGCAGGAGCCCTGAAAAAGCCTGAGCGAGCCGAGGGTCTTGATGCGACCCCCAGCAATAGCGTGAGAGGGAACACTTCGATGGCTTCGTCTTCTCCGATCTGCAGGACGGGGCGTCCGCTGACGGCATTCATGGCTCCGGGCGGCGGCACGATGACCTCTCGGATTGTGGGGAGCGGCATCGCGTATTGCTGGTCTCCGGCCCGGACCATCAGCGCGGTTGAAATGAGCATGGTGATCGGGAGACGCAGGGTGAATTTCGTGCCGACCCCAGGCTCGGTTTCGATGTCGATCTGCCCGTTGAGGTCGGTGACGGCACGCCTGATCACATCCATGCCGATGCCACGGCCAGCCTGATCGCCAACTTCTTCCGCCGTCGAGAAGCCCGGGAGGTAGATCAGCTCGATTAAATCGGCAGGGGGCATCTCCGCGGCCCGCTGGGGGCGCACCAGGCCCAACGCGATCGCCTTGGCCTTGATCTTCTCGATGTTGAGCCCAGCGCCATCATCTTCGATCTCGATCACGATCGTATTGCGCTGGTTGAAGGCGTGGAGGTACACCGTCCCCTTCTCGGGCTTTCCGGCGGCTTTGCGGGCTGCCGGCGGTTCAATGCCGTGGGCCACGGCGTTCCGCATCACGTGGATCAATGGCTCGGCCAGCCGCTGGACGACGCCGGCGTCCACCTCGGTGCTGGCTCCGGAGAAGACGACTTCGATGTCCTTGCCGCCCGTCCGCGCCATTTCGCGGACCGCTTTCTGGAACCGCGTGAATAACGATCCGATGGGGACCATCCGGGTACGGGCAATCTCATCACGCAGGTCGGTGGTCATCTGCTGGAGCAGGCCCATGTCCTCGCGGGCTTTGTGGATCGAGGTGTTGAGTTGGGCCATCACCTCGCTGACGTCGGCCGATACCTCGGTGAGGCGGCGCGCCAGGATGTTGAAGTCGTCGTACTTGTCGAACTCGAGCGCGCCGAAGTTGGCCGACAGGGCGAGCGGAGACTGGCTGCCCTCGCCGGTGCCCGTGGTCGCAGGCAAGGTGAAGGCGTGCTTCTCCTCAAACGTCCGGACCGTTTCGAGCATCCGGCTCTTATACGCTTGGACCTGGCGCGCCAACTGTTCGAGGACCGTCAAGCGTTGTTCCAAACGGCTGCGGCCGATGACCAATTCGCCGACCAGATTGAGCAGCCGCTCCAGGCGGTCCCGGCTGACCCGGACCGTTCCCTGGCTGATCTCTTTCGCACCGACGGGTTGCGGGTGGACTTCCGGTTCCACGGTCGCCGGAGCTGGGGGTTCCGCCGTCGCAGGCGGCACGGCGGGAAGCTCTTCGCGGGGTGGCTGGGTCTCAGTGGGCGCGGTCGTCGTCGTGGCCATAGGCGGGGCCGGCGCTTTCTCAGCTTGGCCGGTGGCCGCCTGATGGAGTCGTTGCTTGAGGGGCGAGAATTCCTGCCGGATCTGCGGCAGTCTGGCCGGGTCTCGTCCTAGGAGGAGGCGGACTTCATCCACGGCGCGGAAGAACAGGTCTGTCAATTCTGCCGTGACCTGCATCTTCCCGTCGCGGATCGCGCCCATGATGTCTTCCAGGTGATGGGTCAGATCCCCGATGGCCTGGAATCCGACCGTGTACGCGGACCCTTTAAGGGTATGCGCCGCACGGAACAATTGGTGGATCGTATCCGTGTTTGTCGGATCCTTTTCCATCCGGAGCAGGCAGGAGGAAATGACTTCCAGGTACTCCTGGGCTTCAGGAACGAAGTACTCCAGGATTTCGGCTTCCAAGTCTGGCCGGAAGTAACTGTCCGGCAGCGGAGCTCCTTCCGGTGCAGGCTCGGCGGCGGTCTGCGTGGGTTCGAACTCCCGCAGCAGGTGGGCGTAACGGGCTTTCAGGTCCTCGAAAATGGTGGGGTTCTCCGTGCTTTCCCGGTTGATGTGGTCGATCTGGGCCCGGAGCGTCGTGACGATGTCGCGTAGGATCGTCACGGTGCCGGGCCAGTCCGTCGGTGACACAGTGCCTGCCCGCTCAAGGATCCCGGCGAGGATCTTTGCCAAGTTGGCGCAGCCTGTGAACCCATAGAGAGATGAGGCGCCAGTCAGGCTGTGGGCGATGATGAAGTGCTCGCGCAACGCCTTCTGTGTCGGCGTCGAGCCGTCCCTCGGGTCAAAGGCGTTGGCCAGTTTAAGCAGGCCGTCCGAGGCTTCGGTGATGAAGATATTCAGCAGCGCTTGTCGATCAAAATCGGACGCCATCGCTTCTCTGCCTGCCCGGTGTCAGACCGTTCTCGGAGCGGTTATACGGCTTGCGCGAGCTTGAATTGGCCGACCGAGGCCGTCAACCCTGCCGCCAGCTTGGCCAGGTCTTCTACCGTGTGTCGCGTTTCTTCGGCCGCTTTCCGGGTCGTGCTGGCGCCGGTGGCGAACCGGTGAATCGCTTCCGTCACGCCTTCAGTCGCGGCGGTCTGTTGCATGGAGGATTCCGCGATGGTCTGCGCGAGCTCTGCGGACTTCTTAGCGATCTCCGAAATCTCTTTGAACACGTCGCCGGTTTTCATGGCTGACGCCGACCCGGCTTCCACGACTTGAGTTTCCTGTTCCATCGCAACGACGGTGGCCTGGGTCTCCGTCTGGATGACCGTTACAAGGTCGGTGACTTCGCGCGCGGCATGGGTCGTGCTTTCCGCGAGTTTTCTCACCTGGTCGGCGACGACCGCGAACCGTGCGCCGGCCTCGCCGGCACCGGCTGCCTCGATGGCGGCGTTGAGCGCTAATAGATTTGTCTGGGCGGCAATGTCTCGGATCGTGGACACGATATGTGAAATTTCCAGGGAACGGTCACCCAACCCTTTTACCTGTTTCGCCATGCGCTGTACTGCCGCCCGGATGCTCTGCATGCCTTGTACGGTTTCCTGTACGGCGAGTCGGCCTTTCTCGGTTGCGGTCAGAGCCTGCTGGGCGCTTTCCGAGGAGGTGCCCGCCGTCGAGGCGACTTGCCGCATGGCTGTCGCTAGACCTTCGACGGCGGCCAGGGTCTGCGTGGATTCCTGTTCCTGTTGCTGGGACATCGTGGCCATCTGGCCGGCCATGACTCGCATCGCGCGCGCGGACTCGTTGACGCGGATGGCGGCTTCGTTCACCTGGCCCAGCAGCTTGCTGAACCGGTCCAACATGAGGTTGAACGCGTCGGCTAGGTTTCCGAACATGTCGGAGGTCACCTCGCCGCGCCGGGTCAGGTCCCCTTTGCTGACTTCCGACACCAGCATGAGGAACTCCATCGTGCGCTTCTGCATCGCTTTGCGTTCTGCTTCGCTCTGGACCAAACGGGTGATCCGGTCGAGCATGGTATTGAACGCCTTGGCCATCTGGCCCAGCTCGTCCTGCGTGTCCAGTTTGGCACGTGCCTGGAGGTGCCCGGAGGCGGCCTGCATGGCGACCTCCGCGATGTGTGTCACGCCTCGCGCTAGGAAGCGGGCAACCAGATACCCGAAGCTCACGCCCAAGACGATGGCAAAGAACGCGCCGCCGATCACATTGATCGTTTGTCTCTGCGCCACCGCCTGACCCTCGTCGTTCAGGTCCTTCGCGACCTCGCGGGCGGAGGTTACCATCTCTCCGAGCTTCTTGGTGGCGTCTGAATATCGAGAAGCCACGTCGGTCGCGACAGAGGTGGCGGCCAGTTCCTTGAACAATTCGCGTTGTTCTTCCGAGAAGTTCGGGTTCAGGCTGTCCTGCAGCGTGCTCAGTACGCCATCGGCCGCCTTGAAGTAAGCGTTCAAGGCGTCCTGGAGGGCCGTCAGGTCGCGCAATTCGTCCCGGCCGCTTTTGGAAACTCGGAGCTGACTGCTGGCTAGGCCCGTGATCGGCTCGAGCATGGCGTTTTTGCGGGTGGCAAGAGGCTTGACGGTGACGTCGAACTCCACTCTGGTCCGTGCCCGACTGGCTTCGAGGAGCGAGTCGTGGTACAAACCCAGGCTGCTGCCGGCCGAGGCGAGTGCGGCCAGGGTTTGCGTCGAGTTATCGTACACGACCCGGAGCTTCTCCCTCACCTGTTGAAGACCGAACACCCCCAGAAACCCCACGATCGCGATGACGACAGCGATGATCGAGAATCCCGCCATCAGCTTGGTCAGGGTCTTGAGGTTCTTGAATCTGTCCAAAAGCGTTGGCATGGGTATGAGACGCCTCCTTACTTGTTCCTCCTGGCCGCTCCCGTCATGTCCATGTGAGCGAGGAGAGTCGGGACCTGCAGCAGCCCGCTCAGCCGGTCTTCAATCCGGAGAATGGTCGAAACAAATGGGCGTGCTTTCTCCTGGCCGGTCTGTGGCGCCGGTAGGAATTGGTCGGACTGCACGGTCCTGATCTCCGGGATCTGGTCGACGAGCACGCCTACCTGATTGCCGCCATGATGGATGACCACGGCGTACTTCAAGGGTGCGCCGGAATGCTGCAAGCCGAGGAGTGAGCGCACGTCCACGAGCGGCACCACGACCCCGCGCAGGTTGGTGACTCCTGTGAGGATGGTCGGCATGCCTGGAACCGGCGTGACGGAGTCGACCGGAAAGACTTCGCGGATGCTCTGGAGGTCGATGGCGAACAGGCTGCCGGAGAGGGTGATCAGGCAGACTCGTAAAGGAAAGCCTGCGTGCGGGGGGGCGCTGGTGTGCTCC
>VBOK01000190.1 GCA_005877565.1 Nitrospirota bacterium | reverse complement strand
AGGCGAAGATGAGCGTAAGGCCGACGGCGATTATGCTGATCGTGTGGCGTGTACCCATTGCCCAAACCTCCTGCAAACCTCGGATTTCAAGACCTTGTACCATGCCACCCTACGGAGTCCTTGGCAATGCCACGGAAGTAGGGGGTCTGAAGCGGGCCTTTTTGTCATAAGTTGTGGTGGTGCCGAAGCCGGGATTGTATAGAAGGGGGTTGCTCAAGTCAATGATGACATGGGCAATCTCCTTGTCATTCTTTCACGAAAGCGCGGTCAGGTCCTTGTTTCTCTCTAAGTGGCGGGGGTAGGCTTGATCGTGAAACTGATGGCAGGATCAAGAAGGGGCAGACGTTAAGGCCGCTTTGAGCTCAGTCTCCTGCCCTCTCAGGTTTTCGTGTTCTTGCGCATCTGACGTACACATCTCTACGGGCAGGTCGATGACGTTGACGAAATGAAAGCGGCGGCCCCATCGGTGGAACCGCCGCGTTGTTTGACCTACGGTGTGTCTGCTCGATTACGCGGCCTGACGCCTCCGCCACGCTGCCAGCCCGGCGAGGCCGGAGCCGAGGAGGAGGAGGGTGGCGGGTTCGGGGACGGCAGCCACTGCTGGCCCGAAGGCTAGGGCATCGAGATTGTTGACGCTCGCGCCTTTGTCCGTTACGGCGCCGGTGCTCGTGTTAATCGTGATGAGGTGCGTAAGGGCAGGATTAGTTCCAGGGTTGTTGGTGTTCACCCCGAAGAGGACATTGCTCGCATCGAAGGCCAGAGCGTTGACGGCGTTGAAAGGCGCCCCAGTGAGTGCTGTCGGCGTGGACGCTGCCCCTGTCGTCTTGTTATACGTATACAAATTAGATGAGTCCGTACCGTAGACCGTCCCCGTAGAATTCGCCGCCAAACCACCACCAACTTGTACGCTAAGGCCAGTCGAGCCAATCGCCGTGGCCGCGCCTGTGCCCTGGTTGATGAGGTAAAAATTACCACTTTGTCCGGACACTCCGTACATGTTGCCCGTGGTAGAGTCGAACGCGAGATCCGACATGGTGACGTTACTCCCCGCGGCGTATGAGCCAAGCGGGGTCACGAGGGCCGTCAGCGGGTTGACCGTGACGAGCCAACGGGGGTCGGTTGGAGACGCGTTGGCCGTGGATCCATAGAGCACGCCTGTAAGGGTGTTGAAGCGGAGGCCCGTGAGACCATAGTGCAGACCCGAGGCATCATTGAGTGGTCCGACATCCGTTAGGACTGACCCATTCGCTGGGTTGAGGGTATAGAGTTCGCCATTCACGCCGTTTGATCCCGTCGCGCCATAAAGAGTATCAGCTTGTGCGACCCCGCCGGTGGCGACAAGGAGCAGCATTCCAGCCATCAGAATCATCATTAGTCGTTTCATTGGTGCATCGTTCCTTTCACTCGGAACACACTGGTGTTTGTGTCAAGGGGCAAAGACCCCTTTCTATAAATAATAAGCAGGATCCTGGCCAGATCAGAACTGGTTGAAATCCTGGATGATCCATTGGGGCTGCGTGTGCCACTGTCAAGATTTCCGACAGTGAAATGGGCCATGGATTGAGACCTGGAGTCATCCAGCCCGTCGCCTTAGTCATTGTAGGACTTGGATTCGTTAGATAGCGTTGGTCGAATTTCCAGTCAATGAGGTGACTGAAGAGGTCCAGGACATTGTCAAATGTACCGTCACCGTAATGTGGCGTAGGTGGATATGCGGTGGTGCGCCTCACGCTAACTGCCGGAATCCGCTCTGCTGCCTGTGGGCCTCGCCAGCGACGGTACTTGGATGCCCTTCTGCGTTCTGAGATTGGCGGCTATGCTAGGCAGCTAACACAGCGTCGAATGGCTGTCAGCTAACGCTTCGGAATTCCTGCCTATAAGTTGTGGTGGTGCCGAAGCCGGGATTTGAACCCGGACGCCCTCACGAGCGCTAGACCCTGAATCTAGTGCGTCTGCCAGTTCCGCCACTTCGGCACGGCGTGGAGAGTGGGATTATCAGGGATTTGCAAGAAGGCGTCAAGCGCTGTCTGACTGGTGTTTCTACCCATGTGATGTTAGAGTGCGTTGCTGTGTGCGGGACTGTCAGATGAAGCTCGACATCACGCTCGATCGGGTGGGGAAGGCGCTGGTCCCTGCCGTCTGGGGCTGGGTGCTGCTGGTGGCCGCCGTCACGCTCTGGAGAGTTTGGGACATCCCGGCGCGGCTGCCGGACATCAATGACGTAGCGACCACCCACCTCTTTCTCTTCCCTGTCTCCCTGTTCTTGTTCTTTCTGCTGAGCTGGATCCGTCAGTATTACGACGATGAGCAGGCGCATTCCGGCCCGCGCCCCTTCGTCCGCTGGCGCGCCACGCTGGGTATCTGGGCGTTGGCCCTGCTGCACCCGGTCTCCTGTGGCCTCTACCCCGCCGCCTTTGACATCGATGACCGGACGGTTGAAGAAATCAGCCGGTCGGTGGGGATGATGCACGTGGGCATGTCCCATGCCGAAGTGGAAAAACGGATTATTGAGATGAATGCAGTGCTTCCCATTTCCATGCGGACGGACCTGAAGCAACATCGGAGGTGGCAGGAAGAAGTGGCGCGGTATCTGTTAGAGAAGGACCCGGCCGTTCGGCGACCGATTTGGCCGGACCTTGCACGGGCGACGCTGGTCTTCATCCCCTGGGGGACGAAGCCTGGTGAGGAGCCGGATCCGACTGCGCGTGAACAGGTCTTTCTCCGGCGGACGCGGGCGTCCAGCGACATCGGCGTGGACAATCTCCGGGTCCGCTACACTCCCGGCTTCACCGTGGACGTGATCGTCTATTCGTCCAACCGCCAGCTCACCATGGAGCGCGAACCCTGCACGGTCCATCTTATAGTCCCGGCGCCGCCCGCTACCAACTTCCCATACCCGTGTCCGCGTTAGGAGAGAAGCACAGACCATAAGTTTCTTGGACTTTGGGTTTCTAGGCGGCAGAGTGTTGAGGGGAAACGGTGGAGTCGGCCGTCTGCATCGTGTGTTCGACCAGTGGCAGATAGATCCGAAACGTTGTGCCCAAACCGAGTTGACTCTCTACGGCAATCTGACCGCCACTTTGCTTGACAATCCCATAGACCATGGCCAGTTCCAGCCCTGGCGTCCTTCCATACTCCTTTGCCCTAAAGAACGGTTCGAAGAGGTGAATCCGCACTTCTTCGTCCATCACCCAGCCGGAGGCGCTCATTGCCAGCATGGCATACTTTCCCGGGCCGATAAGACCGAACGGGTGGGGCGAGACCGACGACACTTGCACGTTTGCGGTCTCGAAGGTGATCTTTCCGCCCCGTGGCATTGCATCTCGTGCGTTGGCAGCCAGCTTGATGATGACCTGCTCAATCTGTCCCAGGTCAACTTTCACCCATCCCAGAGCGGGGTCGAGCATTGCGGCCTGTTCAATGTCCTTTCCTAGCACCCATTCCAGCACGCCATGCAGGTTGGTCACGAGAGCATTGAGGTCCAATACTGTTGGTTTGACTCGTTGACTGCTGCTAAAAGCGAGCAATTTACGGGTCAACTCCATACCCTTGTCGGCTGCTTTCCTGATTTCTTCGACCTTACCAAGGACCCGGCCATTTTTATCCACACCACTCAGCGGGAGCAGGATGAATCGAGAGATCACCGTGAAGATCGTCTCAAAGTCGTTGGCAATTTCACCTGCAAGTTTTCCCAACGCTTCCAGCTTCTGAGCCTGGCGGGCTTGTTCTTCTAGTTGTTTGCGTCCAGTGATGTCTCGGGCTATGAACACAAACGCGCTAGGTTGCCCGGTAGGGTCTCGCGTCACAGAGCCCGTAATATCCAAGGAAAGGAACTTGCCCTCTTTGTTGCGGTAGTGCGTTTCATACGCCCGCATGACCCCTGTGGCCTCTAAGACGTCAATTTTCTCCTGCTCCAAGAGGCTGCCTAAAGCCGTGGACACCGGTTTACCGACCAGTTCCATCTTCGCATAGCCAAACAATTGGGCGGCCGCTTGATTGGCCACCCGCACGATCCTTTCGGAGTCCAATACGAGCAACGCGTCGGCCATCGTGTGGATAATCTGCTCTGCAGCGAAAGCCGGGGTAATCTCCTGCAGGCGATAGCGCCACACCGCTCTGAACATCAAGACGACGAAGCCCAGCACCGGAACGTAACCGAAGGGGTAGACATGCATCCCATAGGCAGGCAGGTAGTCGACCACCCCCAGATAGGCTACCGCTAAGGCGACAAGTAAAGCTTTGATCCTCCGCTGATGAATGATCCGAGGAGAACGGCTAAGGTCCACCTGCAAGAGTCGTAGGCTTCCGAACAGCAGGGTGAAGAAGAAGAGCAAGAAAGGCAAACTCAGAGGTCCGTATCGCGGGTAGTAGCCCCATGCATAGTGATACACTCCGGTGATGAAGTGGTTTGATAAAAGGATGCTACAGTAGAACAATCCCGATAGCGCCAGACTGCCCCAGGCTATAGCTCGAAATTCATAAACGCGCTGGACTATCGCCAATGTGAAGAGAAGGACCAAACTTGGAATTACGACAACCCCAAGGTGCTCAACCTTGGCCCACCGGAGCGCAAGAGGTTCGTCAAGGGCGGAATAAAGTACGCCCGCAGAGAAGAGCCAGATCGCAACGCTCATCGTGAGTCCGAAAAACGCGAGGCTCACCTTCGAGCCACGTTCACGAAGGAGCGCCACGATCCCTAAGATTGCGATCAACCCCCCTACCACCCACGGACCGACCGAGTGAGGGCTTACCGCGTAGTTGCTGGGATTTAACGCCTCTGTAAGCATGAGCCTTGCTTCTCTAGCTAGGCTTCGTCAGTAGAGGCGGTCAAAGGGAAGGTATTGACAGCGTGGTCCATAAAACCGCCCCAATGCGGTTCGGAGGGTAAGGGCAGATAACAATTACATTAAATAGGCCATATTGGGAAAGATGCTGGGTAAAAGCTATCCATGAGATACCTGAATTGTGGAGGGGAAAAGACGGGAGGGGAACGGTTCGTGAGCCGCCCCTATGCTGGCGCAGGTTGGGCCGGCGCAGCGGGTGGTCTCGTCAGCGATGTCGCCCAGCCGAAGGCAATACCATACGATGTGGACGACGGGGGAGGCAGTTCGTGCGGGTCCCCCGCGAGGACAATCCGTTCACGCGCCAGGCAGGCGCAGGCCAAGAGCAAGGGAAGCGGGATACGGGGGCCCTCGTCGACCAGCAAGGCGTCGTAGCGGATGGAATGGAAAATGGAATCGCCGATCACGCGGCCGGGCGTGACGGCGAGGACTCGTTTGGCCTGGAGGAACGGCAGTCGTTTGGTGTCCTCCTCCATGGCTAGGACTTCCCGCACCTTTGCGACACCCCCCAGGCGCTCGATCTCGTCTCTGAGCTCCTCGTACTCGGGCCGCAGTTCCGGGTCCACGTAGGCCTCCGGCTTGAGCTCGTTGATGCGCGTCTGCGCAATCTCCAGCTCGTGCAGGTACTCCTGCTTCTGCGCCTCGTAGAGCACGCAGTTCTCCTTCATCGTGGCGACGTTGCTCCCCACGACCTGCATGCCGAGCCGTTGCCAGAGGGGGAGGCTTTCATAGACCGCCTGGAGGTTCTGGAGTCGTTTGATCTCGGCCTGCGTGTCCCCCAAGGCGGTGAGCAGGCGCCATTCGAGGTGGCGTACCTCGTCGAGGTCCTTCTGCTTTTCCGCCTTGTAGCGGAGGATCGGCGTGAGTTCCAGATACCGCTCCAGCTTGCGGCGCAGACCCGCCTTGTCGGACTGGGACTTACCCAGGAAGGCCGAGACCTGCACATCGAAGATCAGGTCCCGCAGGTTGAGTCCGCCTTCGCTCGTGATGTTGGGCGGATCGTAGCAGCAGAGGAAACTGCGGTACTGGAGTCCGGCGCCGCGGAGCCCTTTGGCGGCGGCCAAGAGGGCTTCGGTCAGCGTCTGGTTGTCGGGCGCGATGAGCAGGACCCGTTTGTTGGCCTTGACCAACTCCGTCACCACGGCGGCCAACCTGGTGCGACGCGCCGTGCGGTCGGCGTCCCAGATGGTCGTGAGCACGGACGTCACGACCGTCGAGCGAAGCATCGGGTCCGTCACGGATGTGTCCGGGGCCACCCAGGGCATCAGGCGATCCGCCGCGCTAAAGTGGTAGGACGACGGGTGGTGCAGCATGTCCTCCAGCCGGCGGTGGAGTTTCTGGAGGAAACCGGAGGGATCGCCGGCGCGTTCCTCGTCGGCCACTAGGTGAAGGAGGGCGGGCAGCAGGTCGAAGGCCTTCACTCGTGCAGGTGCTCCAATAGGCAGAGGGCCAGGCAGCCGAGTTCGCCAGCCGGGTCCATCCGCTGCTTCTGACACTCACGGGTGCGCCCGCAGACGAGAGCCGGGCGTAGGCGAGCGGCCACGTCCACCGGCAAGTCCCCTACCTGGTAAACCAGGACTTGCCCTTCGTCCGTCGCCGAGAGGATCAGCAACCGCCGGCGTGCATCGTCTTCGATGATCACTGCCTGAGGCGATTGAGGACCGAGCCTTCCAAGGCGATAGCCATCCAACGTCCATTGCTGCTTGATCAGGTGGGACGGCGGGTGCAACGCGGTGGGGCTTAACCGGATGTTTAGCTGGAGGGGATCGAAGGCCTGATCGCCCCCTTGCGCCATGGCGGGAAGAGGACTTACGGTGACGAGCATCGCCACCAGAAGTATGCGGAAAATCATGTCGATATTCTAGCGAAGCAGGACTGCGATCACAAGCCAGCGTTCGTTGACTTTCACCCCTTGCTCCTGTAGTATCTTCTTCTCTCCCCACAAGAAGTTGTAGCAATGAAGGTGATTCTGCGAGAAGACGTGCACGGAGTCGGCAACATCGGGGATATTCTTGATGTTGCTTCCGGCTATGCGCGCAATTATCTCTTCCCCCGCAACAAGGCCGTGGAGGCGACCGGGCGCAGCCTGAAGACGGTCGAACATGCCAAGCGCGTGATCGCCGAAAAGGCGCGCAAAGAGAAGGCCTCCCTGGAAGAGTTCGCGAAGAAGGTCAGTGCCATCGCCGTGACGATTCCCGTCCAGGTTGGCAAGGACGATAAACTGTTTGGGTCCGTGACGGCCAAGGACATCGCCGAAGCCCTGGCGGCCCGGGGGATCGAAGTGGACAAGCGCAAGATCGAACTAGTCCATCCGATCAAGGAACTCGGCGCCGTGTCGGTGCCGGTCAAGCTCCATTCCCAGGTGACGGCCACGGTGAGCGTGACCGTGGTCAAGAGCGAAGCCTCCGACGATGTGCCGGCCACCGGCAAGGGAGGCTAACGCATCCATGCCCAACCCACTGAAGACGACCGATCCAGAGGTCTACGAGGCCATCCGGAAGGAAGGCCGCCGCCAGCGCGAAAAGGTCCTGTTGATCGCGTCGGAGAACTTCGCCAGCCCGGCGGTTCTGGCCGCGCAGGGCTCGCTCATGACCAACAAGTACGCCGAGGGCTATCCCGGTCGCCGCTACTACGGGGGCTGCCAGTACATGGACGTTGTCGAGTCGCTGGCGATCGAGCGCGCCAAGCAGATCTTCGGCGCGGATCATGTGAATGTCCAACCCCATTCGGGGGCGCAGGCCAACATGGCCGTCTATTTCGCGGTCCTCAAGCCGGGCGACGCAATCCTCGGTATGGACCTGGCCCATGGCGGCCACCTCACCCACGGAAGCCGCGTGAGCTTCTCCGGCATCCTCTATCACGCCTATTCCTATGGCGTGGACCGGACCACCGAGCGTATCGATCACGACGCAGTGCGGAAGATGGCCGAGGAGTGCCGGCCGCGGCTGATCGTCGTCGGCGCCAGCGCCTACCCCCGCATCCTCGACTTCCCCAAGTTCCACGAGATCGCGAAAGCGGTCGGCGCCTATCTCATGGTGGACATCGCCCACATCGCCGGCTTGATCGCCGCCGGTCTGCATCCGAGTCCCATCCCCTATGCCGACTTTGTCACCACCACGACCCATAAGACGTTGCGCGGGCCGCGAGGCGGTATGGTGATGTGCAAGGCTGAGTATGCCAAGGCGTTGGACAAGGCGATCTTTCCCGGTCTCCAAGGGGGGCCGTTGATGCATGTCATCGCTGCCAAGGCCGTTGCCCTGAAAGAGGCGCTCTCCCCGGGCTTCAAGAAATACCAGCAACAAGTCTTGGCGAATGCCAATGCCCTGGCGAGTGACCTCCAGAAGCGGGGCTTTCGGATCGTGTCGGGGGGCACGGATACCCACCTGATGCTGGTGGACGTGGCGAAGTCCAAGGGGATGACCGGCAAGGACGCCGAAACGGCACTAGACGAGGCAGGCATCACGGTCAACAAGAACGCGATCCCGTATGATGAGAGGCCACCGGCCATCGCCAGTGGCATCCGGCTTGGCACGCCGATCGTAACCACGCGCGGCATGCGGGAAAAGGAGATGGACGAGATCGCCGACGCCATCGACAAGGTCCTGTCGAATCCGCAGGACCAGACCGTGCGGCGGCGTGTGCGCTCGCGCATGCGCGCTTTGTGCGGGAAGTTTCCTGTCTTTAAAGCGTATCGGTAAGGAAAAGGCGGCCGTCGGTGCGATGCCCGTTTTGTAGCCACGTTGAAGACAAGGTCGTGGACTCGCGGATGGCGAAAGAAGGCGAGGCCATCCGCCGGCGCCGGGAGTGCCTGGGGTGCAAGCGGCGGTTCACCACCTACGAGCGGGTCGACGAAGTGCTCCCCATGATCGTCAAGAAAGACGGGCGGCGAGAGCCCTTCGACCGGGCCAAGGTGCTGGCCGGCTTGAAGAAAGCCTGTGAGAAACGCCCGATCAGCATGGCGACGCTGGAGGTCGTCGCGGACCGCATCGAGAAGCGTATCCAGGAGCGGGGCGAGGCCGAGGTCCCGTGCCGTGTGGTGGGCGAGGAGGTCATGTCCGAGCTCCACCAACTCGATCAGGTCGCGTATGTCCGCTTCGCGTCCGTGTACCGGGAGTTCAAAGACGTCGCGCAGTTCATGGATGAGGTCAAGGGACTGCTTCGCGAGCGGGGAGAGGGACAGGCCTAGCCGGGCGATTCTCATTCTCTACGGGAGCGCGTGCGATGCCGGTAAAGAGCAAGCCCTCGTCCCGTCGTCCATCCACCCCCCAGAAACGGGGCGCATCCCGTCAGGAGGCGGCCGAGCCCCGCATCACCAACGTGGCCATTATCGGCGCGGGCGCCGGGGGCACGGCGCTCCTGACGGTCCTTGCGCCGGACCCGCTGGTTCGCATCGTCGGTGTGGCCGAGATTGATCCCAAGGCTCCGGGGCTGCGCCTGGCCAAACGCTACGGCATTCCCGTGACGCGGAACTTCCGCGACCTGCTGAGCTCCGAGGAAGTGGATCTGATCATCGACGTCACTGGCAATGCGACAGTTGAGAGCGCACTGCGCGAACTCGATCGGGCGGGGGTGGCCGTCATCCGCGGGACGAGCGCCAAGTTCATGTGGCAGCTCATCGAGGCGCGCGTGCGCGCCAACGCGGAGATGACGCGGCACCTCAAGAAGTTCCAGGAGCTTTCCAAACTGTACGAAAAGGAGGCCGGCTCCGCCATCACCGGCGAGCGCAGCCGTATCGCCTGCGAGATCCATGACGGCCTGGTCCAGACGTTGGCCGGGATCAATCTCAAACTGGACTTGTGCCGGGAACTCATCTTTTCGGACCCCACCCACAGCTTCGAGCTGTTGAGCGACGCCAAGGCCCAGCTCAAGACGGCCATCGAGGAATCACGTCAGGTGATCTTCAACCTTCGTCCGCTCTACTTCGAATCGATGGAGGTGGTGCCGGCACTCAAAAATTACCTCAAGTCCTACGAGACGCAGTCGCACATCCGGACTGTGTTGATATGGTCGGGCGACGAATCGGCGATGGCGCCGACGACCAAGATCGTTCTATTCCGGATCGCGCAGGAAGCGCTCAGCAATGTCCAGAAGCACGCGAAGGCGGAGCGGGCCACGATCACCCTGACCGTCGCGGAAGGCCGGATCAAAGGCACGATCGAGGACAACGGGATCGGGTTCGACGTGGAGGCCATGTCGCAGGATCCGACCAAATGGCAATCGTTCGGTTTGAAAGGGATTCATGAGCGGGCTCGCCTGGTCGGGGGAACGGCCCGCGTGGAATCGCGGAAGGGACACGGCACCCGGGTGCTCTTCGATATCCCCATCACTCCGGAGGAGGAGAGGCAGCGTGGAGCGGATCAGAGTCCTGATCGCAGATGACCACCGCGTGGTCCGGGAGGGCCTCGCGGCGATCATGCGGGAGAGCGGCGACCTTGAGGTTTTGGGTGAGGCGCGTGACGGTCAGGAGGCTGTGGAGAAGGCGCGGGAATTACAGCCCGACGTCATCCTGATGGACGTGAGCATGCCCCGCATGAGCGGGGTGGAGGCCACCCGTGCCATCAAGCGGGAGTCTCCGCACATCGGCATCGTGGCGCTCACGATGTACGATGAGGAGAAATACATTTTCGACCTTGTCCGCGCCGGAGCCACGGGCTATCTGCTGAAGGATTCCGACTCGGCGCAGATCATCTCGGCCATCCGGTCGATCTACAAAGGCGAGTCCCTCATCCATCCGTCCGTAGCGAGCAAGATCCTTGCGGAGTTCTCTTTGCTGGCGGAAGGGAAGGGCAGGAAGCAGGCCCGGACGGAGCACGACCTGACCGAGCGGGAGATCACCGTGCTGCGCCTGGTGGCCGACGGGAAAACGAACAAGGAGATTGCCAACGATCTTGACCTGAGCGAGAAGACCGTCAAGAACCATGTACGGAACATCTTCCACAAACTACAAGTCTATGACCGCACGCAAGCCGCCATTTTGGCCATCCGCAAGGGGCTGATTGAGCTCGACCCCAAGCCCTAATACCCGTAATTGATCTCCTGTGACAACACAGACCTGCGGCAGGAGAAATGCTACAAATGAAGGGTTTTTACAACAGAACGCATTTACAACGGACCTTGAGTGTGGGGTCGAGCAGTCACAAACATTCAATAAATCAATGACTTGCTAAACAAGTTTGGGATCTTATCGGTAGGTATTACTCTTGCTAGTCTTATGAAAGCCTGCATCAGTAAGGAGCCTAATGCGCCAGCAGCAGACGATTCGAAAGCCGGTAACGTGTACGGGGGTGGGCCTTCACTCCGGATGCGGTGTGTCGCTGACCCTCACACCAGCCCCGCCCGGTACTGGAATCGTCTTCATTCGAACGGACCTCAGCGCCAAGCCGTGGGTTCCTGCGGTCATCGCCAACGTGCGCCCGACCATGTTGTCGACGACGATTGGAGTGGACGGCGTGCAGGTCCAGACCATCGAGCACCTCCTGGCTGCAGCTGCAGGCCTTGAGATCGACAATCTGTATGTCGAAGTGGATGCGCCGGAACTTCCGGCCTTGGACGGCAGCGCGACGCCGTTCGTGGACCTACTGCTGGAAGCCGGGCTTGCCGCACAGGACCGGTCTCGGTCCTACTTGAAGATCGTGCGTCCCCTTGATGTGACCGAAGGCGATAAGCGTATTTCGATTCGCCCGGCCTCCACGGCCAGCGTCACGTACACCATCGACTATGACCATCCGCTGATCCGACGCCAGGCCTACACCTACGATTGGTCTCCCGACAGTTTTATCCGCGACATCGCTCCGGCCCGCACCTTCGGGTTTCTCCGCGAGGTCGAAGCGCTCTGGGAGGCCGGACTGGGTCTCGGTGGGTCGCTGCACAACACGCTCATTCTGTCCGATGAGGGGCTGCTCAATGAGGACGGCCTCCGGTACAGGGATGAATTCGTGCGCCACAAGATCCTCGACTTGGTCGGCGATATGACGCTCTTGGGCATGCCGATCGTCGGAGAGATCCTGGCGATCCGCTCCGGGCACGCGCTGCATGCCCGTCTCGTCTCCCGCATCCTCGAATCTCGTGACAACTGGGTGCTCGTGTCGGCTGAAACTCATGCCCCGGCAGGTCGTCTGCGCGAGCTACCACCCTCCCTCGTCGCCTCTCCGCAACGCGACTAGCTGCGTCGTAAGGCGTTACCTTCTCCGAACGCCTCCCTCCAATGCGCTTATAGGTTCCGTAATGACAGAATCTCACACTTCGATTTATTGGGTGGGTTATGGGTAAGGAATTAAGAGTGCTGGGGGCAAGGGGCCTTGCCCCCAGCACGCGATGCTAGAGGGGAACTTACTTCTTTTTCTTCGCAGCCTTCTTTTTCGCCACTAATCTCACCTCCCTTCTAAAGTCCAGTGTTCATCCTGAGCATCAGACAGCTTGGAGTTTTTCTTCCAGGGCTTCGAACGTGTTGGGTGCCACTTTGCGGAACCGGCGGTCTCGTTTGAGCGAAGTGGCGATCGACGTGACTGATGATCTAGGCTGACAGTGATGTCTTTGAGTTCTTCCAATGGCGGGCGTCTTCGAAATCAAAAGTGATTGCTTTATAGCAGACGCTTTTAAGCATGTCAATAAAAATTTTTACAAATAGTTTATGCTCGTGCTGTAAAACTCCAACTAGAAAAATTCCGAAGAGATTGAAACCGGAAACACGTCTATTGATCGAGACACTCCGAGAACCACAAAGCTGCTTTAAGCTCGCGGATGGTCGAAGCGTGAATATATGTAATTGAAAAGAACAAGGTGGGGTGCAGTAGGTGTCAATTCGATGATGGTCAGGGAAGCGTGATCGATGCGCAGGACGATGGTCGGCACGTCCAGCGGGCGGAGTCCAAGCTAGATGGTGGGAGCGGTTGGGGATGCCTTGGGCGCAGGCGTGAGCGGGACATGTGTCCATGTCTTTGCGCCGTCCGTGCTGCGGAACAGCCCACTGCCGTTGGTTCCCGCATAGACAATCTGCGGGTTGAGCGGACTGAGAGCCATCGCGCGGATGTTCAGTGTAGTCAACCCTTCGTTCGACGGCCCCCAGGTCTCGCCGCCGTCCGTGGTCTTGTGGACGCCCTTCCGGGTCCCGGCGTAGAGGATATTGGGATTGGTCGGGTCGATCAGCAGCACGCTGACGTAATTGTCGGTCAGCCCCTTTTCGATCCGTCTCCAGGAGGCAGCGGCATCGGTGGTCTTGAACAGGCCATTGGTCGTGCCGGCGTACACGGTCCCCGGTTTCGCGGGGTCCGTCACCAGGCTGTTGACGCCAAGCGCCATCGCCGCGTCTAGTTTCTCCATCGGGATGAGGCCGTTGTTGACCCTGTCCCAGTGCGCCGTGCCGTCAGTGGTCTTGTACACGCCACCGGTCGTGCCGGCGTACATCACGTCCGGGTTGTGCGGGTCCATCGCCAACGTGACGACGTAGTGGACTTCCTTCATCCCATACATGCGCTCTTCCCACAGGCGACCGCCATCCTTGGACCGGAACACCCCGACGGTCGTCGCGGCGTAAATGATGTCAGGATCGGTTGGGTGGAACACGAACTGATTGACGACGGAGACGTGTTCCTTGAGGCCGCCGTTGTGCGGAGTCCAGCTTTGGCCGCCGTCAGGGCTCTTGTACACCGCGTCTCCCATGGTGCCGGCCAGGACATTCGAAGGGCTGTGGGGGTCCACGCTGAGGGTGAGGACGCGGAAGCTGCTCAAGTCGGTGGTCATTTTGCTCCAGGTGGCTCCGCCGTCGCGGGTCTTGTAGAGCGACTCGTTGGTAGCCACATAGAGGATGTCAGGGTTCCGAGGATGTGGCGCGATCGCCACGATGGTGTCACTCTGCTTTCCACAGGCTATGACCGAAAGCAGGAGGCAGAACAGAGCCA
>VBOK01000189.1 GCA_005877565.1 Nitrospirota bacterium | reverse complement strand
CTTCGCCATAACGTCCCCCGTGCTCGCCGCCTCACACCGCGTGACGGCGCTTGATGCTGTCGCCGGGACCCGTGGTCACCAGCGTGTGGTTTGTCCGCAGGATCTCAAAAACTGAATAGTCTGTCTGACAGGCTTGTCGACTAGAACGTCACATGCACTATCTGACTGGCAGACTGTGTCAGTTCCTTTCTCACCACCGGTAATGGGCGAAGGCCCGATTGGCCTCGGCCATCCGGTGGACATCTTCGCGCTTCTTGACAGCCGCGCCGGTGTTGTTGGCCGCATCCATGAGTTCCCGCGCCAGTTTATCCATCATGCTCTTGCCGGCCCGTGCGTGCGCCGACTCCTGAATCCATCGGAAAGCCAAGGCCACGCGTCGGACCGGACGGATCTCCACAGGCACCTGATAGGACGCGCCTCCTACGCGCCGGGACTTGACCTCGACGACCGGCTTGACGTTCTCGACCGCCGTCCGAAAGATCTTCAGCGGATCCTCGTGGGCGCTCTCCTGAATCAAATCAAACGCGCCGTAGCAAATGTGTTCGGCCGTGCTCTTCTTCCCCTGTTTCATCAGGGTATTGATGAACTTGCCGATCAGCTTGTCGTGGTGCCGGGGATCGGGTGCCGCCTCCCGGGGAACTATACTGCGCCGCCTCGGCATCTCAGCGTCTCCCCGCCATGGCCCTCATGCGGCTCCGGGCTTCTGCTGCTTGGCGCCATACTTGGAACGACCTTGACGCCGGTTTTGCACCCCCACCGCGTCGAGGGCGCCGCGCACCAGATGATACCGGACGCCGGGCAGATCCTTGACGCGCCCGCCTCTGACCAGGACGATGGAGTGTTCCTGCAAGTTGTGCCCAACGCCCGGAATGTAGGTCGTGACCTCCATGCCATTCGTGAGCCTCACCCGGGCAACTTTCCGTAGGGCCGAATTCGGCTTTTTCGGCGTCGTCGTGTACACCCGGATGCAGACTCCACGTCTCTGAGGCGATCGCATCAGCGCCGGGCTCTTGGTCTTGCTTCTGGTGAGCTTGCGCCCGTGCCTCACCAGTTGATTGATCGTCGGCATCCACCTGTCCTTCCGCCACGCATGTGCGTGATCGAGCAAAACCGAGGAATTCTAGAGATTTCCCCCTGACCTGTCAAGCCAAAATTCCCTGAATACGAAAGACCTTAGGCCCATTCGATACCCTAGGCCTCTGAATCCCCCACCAGCGCCGTCGAGGAGCTGGCCTCCGGCTCCGAGAGCGCCGGCGTAGCTTCCTTTTCTTCCTGGTCTAACACGAATGTGTCGCGGTAGTCGGCAAGGCCGGTCCCCGCCGGAATCAACCGGCCGACGATGACATTTTCCTTCAGGCCCAGCAAGTGATCGATCTTGCCGTTGATGGCCGCCTCCGTGAGGACCCGCGTCGTCTCCTGGAAGGACGCCGCCGAGATGAAGCTTTCGGTCGTCAACGCCGCCCGCGTGATGCCGAGCAGTACCGGCTTGGCTGCGGCCGGCTTGCCTCCTTTGGCGATGACTTTCTCGTTTTCCTCGGCGAACACGAACTTGTCAACTTGGCTCCCAGCCAGGAAATCAGTGTCGCCGGGGTCTTCCACCCGAACCTTGCGGAGCATCTGACGGACGATGATCTCGATGTGCTTATCGTTGATCGTCACGCCCTGAAGCCGGTACACCTCCTGGACCTCGTCGACCAAGTATTTCTGGAGTTCCTTGGGTCCCTTGATGTCGAGGATGTCATGCGGGTTCGCCGAGCCATCCATGAGGGGCTCGCCGGCCTTGACCCAATCCCCTTCCTGCACGTTGATGTGCTTGCCCTTGGGGATCAGGTACTCCTTGGTGTCGCCCATGTCGTTGCGCACGAGAATCTTTCGCATCCCCTTGACGTACCCGCCGAATTCCACTGTCCCATCGATCTCGTTGATGATGGCGTGCTCCTTGGGCTTACGGGCCTCGAACAGTTCGGCCACGCGCGGGAGCCCGCCGGTGATGTCCTTCGTCTTCGTGGTTTCGCGCGGGATCTTCGCCAGCACGTCGCCGGGATGCACGGTCTGCCCTTTTTCGACGAAGATGTGTGCCCCGACCGGCAGCAGGTAGCGGGCGACCGCACTCATGCCTGGCACTTTGGCGGTCTTGCCGGCCTCATCCTTGATCGAGATGCGGGGACGATACGACGCGCCCGGATGGTCGATGATGACCTTGCGCGACAGGCCGGTCACCTCATCGAGCTCTTCTTTCATCGTGACGCCTTCCATGATATCGCCGAACGCAACTCGCCCGCCGACTTCGGTGAGGATGGAAAGCGAGTACGGGTCCCACTCGACGAGTCGCTGACCCACGCCGACCTTGCCACCGTCCTTGACCTTGATCTTGGCCCCGTACACCACCGGATACTTCTCGCGCTCCCGCCCGGACTCGTCATGCACGGCGATCTTGGCGTTTCGGCTCATGACGACCCAGTCCCCATCCTTGTTCCTGACCGCGACCGCCGGGTTCGGGATGTCGGCGTTCTTCTTGGAATCGTAGCTCAGGTAATGGATCGTCCCCGCGTGCTTTGACTCCAACGTCGTCTGCTCGACCACTTTGCTGGCCGTGCCGCCGATGTGGAACGTCCGCATCGTCAACTGCGTGCCGGGCTCGCCGATCGACTGGGCGGCGATCACGCCGACCGGCTCGCCGCGTTCCACCAGTTTGCCTCGTGCCAGGTCGCGCCCGTAGCACGTCACGCAGACCCCACGACGAGACTCGCACGTCAGGACGGACCGGATCTTGACCCGATCCAACCCGGCCTCCACGATCGTGACGGCCTTCTCCTCCGTGATCTGTTCGTTGGCGCCGACGATGAGCTCGCCCGTGACCGGGTCCCGCACGTCTTCCGCCGCGATGCGGCCGAGGATGCGCTCGCCCAGTTGCTGGATGATCTCGCCGCCCTCCACCAGCGCGGTGACGTAGATGCCGTCCTGTGTGCCGCAATCATCCTCGCTGACGATGACGTCCTGCGCGATATCCACCAGGCGTCGGGTCAGGTAGCCGGAATTCGCGGTTTTCAAGGCGGTGTCCGCCAGCCCCTTGCGTGCGCCGTGGGTCGAAATGAAGTACTGGAGCACGGTCAGACCTTCTCGGAAGTTCGCCGTGATGGGCGTCTCGATGATCACCCCGGACGGCTTTGCCATCAAGCCCCGCATGCCCCCCAGTTGGCGGATCTGCTGGGTGCTGCCGCGGGCCCCCGAGTCTGCCATCATAAAGATGGGATTGAAGCCGCGCCGCTCGCCGGTGCCGGTAGACGCTCCGAGCTCCTTCATCATCTCGTTGGCCACTTGCTCACCGACGTGGGCCCAGATGTCGATCACCTTGTTGTAGCGCTCGCCGTTTGTGATCAGCCCGTCGGCATATTGCCGTTCGATTTCCGCGACCTCTTCCTGCGCTTTCCGGATCAGCTCACTTTTCTTCGTGGGAATGAGCATGTCATCGACGCAGATGGAGATCCCAGCGCGCGTCGCGTAATAGAAGCCGAGGTCCTTGATCCGGTCCAGCATGACGACCGTGTCGCGGTGACCGGCCTGGCGGTAGCAGGCGTCGATCAACTTCGTCAGCTCCTTCTTGGTCATCAGCAAGTTGACGGCTTCGAACGGGACCCCCGGCGGGAGGATCTCGCCGAACAGCATGCGGCCGACCGTGGTGTACTGCTTCCACCGGGACGGATCCCGCCAGGTGTCTTCCGTCATTCCGGGCTCGCGGATGGGGGTAAGCCCGCGGACTTTGATACGGGCGTGCTCCGAAACCTCGCCAGCATCATAGGCCATCCGGACTTCTTCCGATGAGCTGAAGATCTTGCCCTCGCCCTTTGCGCCGGGCTGTTCGCGGGTCAGCCAGTAGCACCCCAGCACCATGTCTTGCGAAGGCACCGTGATCGGCTTCCCATTCGCGGGGGAGAGGATATTGTTGATCGACATCATCAGCACGCGCGCCTCGATCTGTGCTTCGACCGAGAGCGGCACATGGACGGCCATCTGGTCCCCGTCAAAGTCGGCATTGAAGGCGGCACAGACCAAGGGATGCAGACGGATTGCTTTGCCCTCCACCAGAACTGGATCAAACGCCTGGATGCCGAGCCGATGGAGTGTTGGGGCGCGGTTCAAGAGTATGGGGTGCTCCTTGATGACCTCATCGAGGACGTCCCAGACCTCCGGCTTCTCATTCTCGACTAGGCGCTTGGCACTCTTGATCGTGGTTGCCGCGCCTCGCTCTTCCAGCTTGTGGAAGATGAAAGGCTTGAAGAGCTCCAGGGCCATCTTTTTCGGCAGCCCACACTGGTGGAGCCGCAGCTCCGGGCCCACGACGATGACCGTCCGGCCCGAGTAGTCGACGCGCTTGCCAAGCAGGTTCTGCCGGAACCGCCCCTGCTTGCCCTTCAACATGTCGCTGAGCGACTTTAGGGGGCGCTTGTTGGGACCCCGAATCGCGCGCCCGCGACGCCCGTTGTCGAACAGGGCATCCACCGCCTCCTGCAGCATCCGCATCTCGTTGCGGATGATCACGCCCGGCGCTTTCAGCTCGATCAGGCGCTTGAGCCGGTTGTTCCGGTTGATGACCCTGCGGTAGAGATCATTGAGGTCGGACGTGGCGAACCGGCCTCCGTCGAGCGGGACCAGCGGTCGCAGCTCCGGAGGGAGCACCGGGATGACATCCATGATCATCCATTCCGGCTTGTTGCCGGACCGGATGAAGGAGTCAATGACCCTCAAGCGTTTGATGTATTTCTTCTTTTGCGCGAGGGAGTGAGTCCCTTTCACCTTGTCGTGCAGGATGGCCCGCTCGGCTTCCAGCCCGACCTTTCGCAACAGTTCCCGGATGGCCTCTGCGCCGATCCCGGCCTTGAAGCCTGACGGCTGGTCCTGCATCAAGGTCCGATACCGCTCTTCGGAGATGAGGTCCTTCTCCCGCAGGTCCGTGGACCCCGGCTCGATCACGACATAACTCTCGAAGTACAGAATGCGCTCCAGTTGTTTGAGGCTCATGTCCAAAAGGGTGCCGATGCGGCTTGGCAGGCCCTTCAGGAACCAGATGTGCGCCACTGGCGCCGCGAGCTCGATGTGCCCCATGCGCTCGCGGCGGACCTTTGACTGGATCACTTCCACGCCGCACTTGTCGCACACGATCCCGCGGTGTTTCATCCGCTTGTACTTGCCGCAGTTGCACTCCCAGTCCTTGGTGGGGCCAAAGATCTTGGCGCAGAACAGCCCGTCCTTTTCGGGTTTAAAGGACCGGTAGTTGATGGTCTCCGGCTTCTTCACCTCGCCGTAGGACCATGAGCGGACCTTCTCCGGAGACGCCAAACGAATGCGGATCGCGTCGAACGATACGCCGTCGCGCGGCTTCTCAAAGACTGTGGAGATTCCTTCCACGCTTCTACCTCCCTTCAAAGCTTGCTAAGGCCGGCATTTCCCCTTACGCCTTCGCTTTGATCAGTTCCACATCCAGTCCCAGGCTCTGGAGTTCCTTGACCAGGACGTTGAAGGATTCCGGAAGTCCGGGCTCAAGGAACGGTTCTCCCTTGACGATCGCCTCATACATGCGCGAACGTCCCGGGACATCGTCTGACTTCACGGTCAGGAACTCTTGCAGGGTCGAGGCGGCGCCGTAGGCTTGAAGCGCCCAGACCTCCATCTCGCCCAACCGTTGCCCGCCGAACTGGGCTTTCCCGCTCAACGGTTGCTGCGTGACCAGCGAGTAAGGCCCGATGGACCGCGCATGGATCTTGTCGTCCACCAGGTGGTGCAGCTTCATCGTGTACATGTGGCCGACGGTGACGGGGCTCTGGAACGCCTCACCAGTGCGGCCGTCGTACAGGACACTCTGCCCGCTCTCCGGCAGCTTGGCCTTCTTCAACAGCGCCTTGATCTCCGTTTCGGCCGCCCCTTCGAACACCGGGCTCGACACCCACAGCCCCAGAGCTTTGGCGGCCCACCCGAGGTGGGTCTCAAGGATCTGCCCGACGTTCATGCGGGAGGGGACGCCCAGGGGGTTGAGCACCACTTCCACCGGCGTGCCGTCCGGCAGATAGGGCATGTCCTCCTCAGGCATGATACGCGAGACGACACCTTTATTCCCGTGTCGGCCCGCCACCTTGTCGCCGACGGAGATCTTGCGCTTCATCGCAATGTAGACTTTGACGAGCTTGATGACGCCGGGCGGCAGCTCGTCGCCGCGCCGCAGCCGCCCCACTTTCTCGTCGTAGAGCGTCTGTAAAATTTCGATCTGTTCCTTGGCCAGCCGCTCCGTCTCCTCGATCTCCTTCTGATCCTCAGGGTCGCTCAGCACAATCCGGCGCACTTCTTCGTCACTGAGCTTCTTCAGAATCTCGGGGGCGATCTTCCCCTTCCGCTTCAGGATGATCTCGCCGGTCTCACCGTCCATAAGGTCCCGGGCAACGACCTTGCCGAGCAGCAGCTTGCGGATCTTTTTGTTTTTCTCCTCTTCCACGATCCGGAGACTGTCCTGATGTTCGCGCTGGATCCTGAGCACGTCCTCGCTCTCGATACTTTTGGAGCGCTCGTCCTTGTCAAGTCCTTTACGCGAGAAGATCTTGACGTCCACCACGATCCCCTCCACTCCCGGAGGAACGGTCAGCGAGGTGTCCTTCACATCGCCCGCCTTCTCCCCGAAGATGGCGCGCAGCAGCTTTTCCTCTGGCGTGAGCTGGGTCTCTCCTTTGGGCGTCACCTTGCCCACGAGGATGTCACCCTGCCGGACCTCTGCGCCGATGCGGATGATGCCGCTCTCGTCAAGGTCACGCAGGGCGTCTTCGCCAACGTTGGGAATGTCTCGGGTGATCTCCTCCTTGCCCAACTTGGTCTCACGGGCCTCGACCTCAAACTCTTCGATATGGATGGATGTGAAGACATCGTCGCGGACGAGGCGCTCACTGATCAGGATCGCGTCCTCGAAGTTGTACCCACCCCACGGCATGAAGGCCACGAGCACGTTTCGACCCAGGGCGAGGTCGCCTCGGTCGATCGCCGGCCCGTCAGCCAACACCTGGTCGCGCTTGACTGTCTGCCCCACCGACACTACCGGCTTCTGCGTGATGCAGGTGCTCTGGTTAGACCGCTTGAACTTGATCAGGTCATAGGTGTCGAGACAGATCTCGTGCTTTTTGCTCCCTGCCTCTTTCTTGCGCAGTTCGGTCTTGACGACGATCCGGGTGGCGTCCACGCTCTCCACGACGCCCGGGCGCTGGGCGAGGACGACGTAACCCGAGTCGCGGGCCACAATCGCTTCCATGCCGGTTCCCACCAGGGGCGCCTCTGTCTGGATGAGGGGGACGGCCTGCCGTTGCATGTTGGAGCCCATCAGGGCGCGGTTCGCGTCGTCGTGCTCGAGGAACGGGATCAAGGCGGTCGCCACGCTGACCGTCTGCTTGGGGGACACGTCCATGTACTCCACCTTGTCGGGGTGCACCAGAACGAAATCCCCGCCGTAGCGCGCGGACACATTGTCGGCGATCAGCCGCTGATCAGTGCTGACTTCGGAATTGGCCTGGGCGATGTGATACCGATCCCCGTCGATAGCCGACAGGTGCTCGATCTCGTCCGTCACCTTCCCCTTCCGGACTTTCCGGTACGGAGCCTCGATAAAGCCGAACTCGTTCACCCGCGCGTAGGTGGCCAGGGAGGTGATCAGGCCGATATTAGGCCCTTCCGGCGTCTCAATCGGGCAGATCCGGCTGTAGTGGGAGGGATGGACGTCGCGGACCTCAAAGCCCGCGCGCTCGCGGGTCAGCCCGCCGGGCCCCAAGGCCGAGAGGCGCCGTTTGTGGGTGATTTCGGCCAGCGGATTCGTCTGGTCCATGAACTGCGACAACTGGCTGCTGGCGAAGAATTCCTTGATGGCCGCGATCACCGGTTTGGCGTTGATCAAATCGTGCGGGAGCACAGCTTCCATGTCCAGAAGGTTCATCCGTTCCCGGATGCTCCGCTCCATGCGGACCAGTCCCAACCGGAACTGGTTCTCCAGCAACTCGCCAACAGACCGGACCCGGCGGTTGCCGAGGTGATCGATATCGTCCACTTCTCCTTTGCCGGCCTTGAGGTTCACGATGTAGCGGACCACTTCGACGATGTCCTCCCGCGTCAACGTCCGTTTCTCAAGCGGGAGATCGAGCCCCAGCTTCTTGTTCAGTTTGAGCCGGCCCACCGGGGAGAGATCGTAACGCTTGGCATTGAAGAAGAGGTTCTCAAACAGCGCGCGCGCCGTCTCGATGGAGGGTGTTTCCCCAGGACGAAGCCGCTTGTAGATCTCGACCATGGCTTCTTCCTTGGACGTGGTCTTTTCACTCTCCAGCGTGTCTTCGATCACCGAGGCGGTCGTCATGCTGTCGTGAAAGACGACCTTGAACACGTCGATCTTGCTGGCCAGGACCTTCTTCAGGACCTCGGCCGTCAGCTTGTGATTCTTTTCAAGGATCTTGTCTTTGGTCGCGCCGTCGACCAGGTCGACCAGGACGGTGCGGCCCACCAGGTCCTCGGGGTTGACCTCGCTCTCTTTGATCCCTGCCGCCTTCAACCGGCCGATGGTGGTCTTGGTGAGCTTCGAGCCATCGCGGGCGATGGGCTCCTTGACGCCCTTTTCCACCAGGTCATAAGGCACGCGTAGCCCGGCATGGATCTCCGGGTCCAGCTTCCGCCACAGCTTGCCCTTCTGGACGTGGATCTCCTCCACGGGATAGTACATCCGCAGGAGATCATCGGTGGTGTACCCAAAAGCTTTCAAGAGAATCGTCGCCGGCATCTTTCGCCGCCGGTCAATCCGCACGTAGAGGATGTCCCGCGTGTCAAACTCGAAGTCGAGCCACGAGCCGCGATACGGGATGATCCGCGCCGAAAACAGGACCTTTCCGCTGGCGTGCGTGCGACCCTTGTCATGCGTGAAGAAGGCCCCCGGCGAACGGTGCAACTGGCTCACCACTACCCGCTCGGTCCCGTTGATGATGAACGTGCCGCGCTCCGTCATCAGCGGCAGTTCGCCGATGTAGACCTCCTGCTCGCGTACGTCCAGGACCTTCTTGGTGGGCGATTTGTCTTCCTTATCGAGCACCACGAGACGCACACGGATCTTCAGGGGCGCGGCATAGCTCATCCCCTGCTCCATGCACTCACGCACATCGTATTTCGGCGTCCCCAGGCTGTAGTTGACGAACTCCAGCACCGCCGTGCTGTTGTAGTCCGCGATGGGAAACACGCTGGTGAGCGCGGCTTGCAACCCCTTGTCCTCGCGCCGGTCCGGATCGACCTCCATCTGCAGGAAGCTGTCGTAGGACCGCTTCTGGATTTCGATGAGATCCGGAATTTCGAGATGACGCGGGATCTTCGAAAAGTCCTTGCGTTCGATCAGACTGCTTTCCGTCATTTCGGACATGGATCTTCCCCCACGCGCATAGTGGCCGTTTCCCCGGTCGTCCCAGGGATGGCTGGTGGAATCAGAGCCTCTATCGGCACGCGCTACTTAATCTCGACCTTGGCGCCCTGCTCTTCCAGCTTCTTCTTGATGTTCTCGGCCTCTTCCTTGGTGACGCCGGTCTTCACCGGTTTGGGTGCGCCTTCAACGAGGTCCTTCGCCTCCTTCAGGCCCAGATTGGTGAGCTCGCGCACGACCTTGATGACCTGGATCTTCTTGTCGCCAGCATTGGTGAGGACGACGTCAAACGCCGTTTTTTCTTCGGCTGGCGCAGCACCCGCCGCCGCGCCGCCCGCGGGCGCCGCGGCCACCGGCGCCGCTGCGGTCACACCAAAACGCTCCTGCAGGGCTTTCACGTAGTCGTCCAATTCCAAAACCGTCATCCCTTCGATCATCTTGATGAACTCTTCCTTCGACAGCTTTGTCGCCGTTGCACCTGACATGGGCTCCTCCTTCGGTTTCCCCTTAATGGCAATCAAAGTTCCGACAAACTTGACCACAATTCCGTTCAGCGTGCCGACCAGCCCCACCAGCGGACCCTGCACTCCGGCCAGCAACATCGCCAGCAGGGCATTGCGGGGGGGCAGGTCCGCAACGGCCTTTACACGCAACGCGTCAAGCAGGTTCCCCTCGACCACACCGACTGTGATCCGCATCTTCTTGTCGCGCTTGTCCTTGGCGATGAAGTCACGAAGGATCTTCGCGGGCAACGCCGGATCGTCATAGCCGATCGCGACAGACAGCGGCCCCCGGAAGTGCTCCTTGGCCACGCCCAAGGGGGTCCCGTCCGCAGCCAGGACCGCCAGCGTGTTCTTCACAACCTTGAGCTCCGCGCGGGCGCCTCGTAGTTGTCGGCGCAACTCTGTGACTTCGTTGCCTGCTAACCCCGTGCACTCGGTCAGAAATGCCGCCCGCGCGCGGCTGAACTTCTCCCTGAGCTTGGCAATCGCCTGTGCTTTCTCTTCCTTGCGCATGACGTTCCTCTCTCGAATCCGTCCGCTCGTGGGAGGTCTGCAGCGGCTACGCGGCCAGCTTCTTGCTGAGCTTGGTGGTGTCCACCGGGACCCCAGGACCCATTGTCGACGACAGGGTGACCGATTTGAGATAGCGACCCTTGCTCGTCGACGGTTTGGCTTTGAGCACCGAGTCCAGGATGGCGAGGGCGTTCTCGTACAACTTCTCCGCCTCGAACGAGACCTTGCCAACCCGGACATGGAGAATGCCGGCTTTCTCCACTTTGTACTCCACCCGTCCCTTGCGGATGTCGTTGATGGCCTTGGCGACTTCGAACGTCACGGTTCCGGTCTTGGGATTAGGCATGAGTCCGCGAGGGCCCAGGATCTTGCCCAGTTTGCCCACGGTTCCCATCATATCCGGCGTGGCGATGGCGCGATCGAATTCCAGCCAGCCGCCCTTGATCTTCTCCACCAGTTCCTCGCCCCCGACGATATCCGCTCCGGCATCCCGGGCCTCTTTCTCCTTCTCGCCCTTGGCGAACACCAGAATGCGGACCTTGACCCCGGTGCCATGCGGGAGCACCGCCGAGCCTCGCACCATCTGATCCGACCGTTTGGGGTCCACTCCCAGGCGGAGCGCCATCTCGACCGTTTCGTCAAACTTCGCGAAGGCTGTCCGCTTGACCAATTCCACCGCCTCCCGCAGATCGTACGGCCGCGGTTCAACCAGTGTGGCGGCCGCTTTCCACTTCTTGCCCATCGTGATACTCCTCGTCCTAGTCCTTCGCGACGACGATCCCCATACTCCGCGCCGTCCCTTCAATGATCCGGGCAGCCGCCGCCAAATCGGCCGCGTTGAGATCGGGCAACTTGATCCGCGCAATCTCATTGACCTGGGCGGGCGTCACCTTCCCTACTTTGTCTTTGTTGGGCACCCCGGAGCCTTTGATGATCCCGGCCGCCTTCTTGAGGAGGTCTGACGCGGGCGGGGTCTTCATCACGAAGGTAAAGCTCCGATCGGTGTAGACCGTAATGATGACCGGGACGATGGACCCTTCCTGGCTCTGGGTCTTGGCATTGAACTGCTTGCAGAACTCCATAATGTTCACGCCGTGCTGCCCTAGGGCTGGACCCACCGGCGGCGCCGGGTTGGCTTTCCCGGCCGGGATCTGCAACTTGACCAGGGTTTTGACTTCCTTCGCCATACGATTCCTCTTTTATAATCGTTCGACCTGCATGAACCCCAGCTCCACCGGAGTGCCTCGACCGAAGATGCTCACCAAGACCTTGAGCCGACTGCGTTCCGGATCGACGTCGTCCACCATCCCGTTAAACCCGAGGAACGGTCCATCGATGATGCGCACGCTGTCCCCCTTGTGAAATTCCTCCTTCTGGCGGGGCACCGCTGTCCCGCCGTCGATCTGCTTGCGGAGTGTCTCGACCTCCTCCTGTGTCAAGGGGATGGGTTGCGTGCCCCCGCCCACAAAGCCCGTGACCTTGGGAGTTTCCTTGATCATCTGCCACGACTCGTTCGACATGTCCATTTCGACCAAAACGTAGCCCGGGAAAAATTTCCGAGTCGAGGTCCGTTTCTTACCTTCCTTGATCTCGATCACGTCCTCGGTCGGCACCAGCACTTGCCCGATCTTGTCCTGCAGACCCATCTGGCTCGCGCGCTCTAAAATGCTATCTTTGACACGGCCCTCGAAGCCTGCGTAAGTATGAACGACATACCAGTTCTTGCCCATGACGCTGTTCTCGTTCAAAGTATCTTCACGATCAGCAAACTGATCACAATGTCCGCCAACCTTAAAAAAAGCGACACGATTAACACCAAGATGATCACCACCGTCGTGGACCCGATCGTCTCGCTCCGGCTCGGGTACGAGATCTTCTTCAGCTCCGAACGGACATCGTTGAAAAACTCTACGAGAGCAGCCCACATCCGTGTGAACATTCCGTCCTGTCCACTCCTACAACGTGTGCCCCTGTGGTATTGACTCTCCCACACCCGCCCTCACGATCCCTTACGGTGTCAAATACGCGGGCTACTGGAGCGAGCGCCGGTTCGACCAAGCTGGGTGTGGCAGGGGCACTAGGAATTGAACCCAGACCTTCGGTTTTGGAGACCGACGTGCTAACCGTTGAACACCATGCCCCTTCATGCACGTTAAACGTTAATCGTGAAACGTTAAACGCGCGCGCACCGCGCTACGCTGTCTTCCCGATTAACGAATAACGGTTAACGATCAACGTCACTTCACTTCCTTGTGTGGGGTGTGTTTGCGACAAAACCGACAATACTTGCGACGCTCTAGCCGCTCCGGATCGTTCTTCTTGTTCTTCATCGTGGAATAATTGCGTCGCTTGCAGTCGGTACAGGCCAGTGAAATGATCTCTCGCATGAACAACCCCTTCCCTCCCTGGTCCTTACGCCAGGATGTCGGTGACGATGCCGGAGCCGACGGTCTTGCCCCCCTCGCGGATCGCAAAGCGCAGCCCCTGGTCCATCGCGATCGGCGAGATCAGCTCCGCCGTGACCGTCACATTGTCCCCCGGCATCACCATCTCCACCCCCGCCGGCAACGCCACCACCCCCGTCACGTCCGTCGTCCGGAAGTAGAACTGCGGCCGATACCCGTTAAAGAACGGCGTGTGCCGCCCCCCCTCCTCTTTCGTCAGCACATACACCTCGGCCTTGAACTTCGTGTGCGGCGTGATCGTCTTGGGCTTCGCCAGCACCATCCCCCGCTCCACTTCCTCTTTCTTCGTCCCGCGCAACAGCACCCCGATGTTGTCCCCCGCCTGCCCCTCATCGAGCACCTTGCGGAACATCTCCACCCCCGTCACCACCGTGCTCTGCGTGGGCCGCAGCCCCACAATCTCCACCTCGTCGCCCACCTTCACCACCCCGCGCTCGCACCGCCCCGTCACCACCGTGCCCCGCCCGCTGATCGTGAAGACGTCCTCGATCGGCATCAAAAACGGCTTGTCCACCGCCCGCTTCGGCGTCGGAATGTACGTGTCCACCGCCTCCAGCAGCTTGTGGATCGCCGCCACCCCGATCGGGGATTTGTCCCCCTCCAACGCCTTCGTCGCCGACCCCGTGATCACCGGAATCTTGTCCCCCGGAAACTCGTACTTCGACAACAGCTCCCGCACCTCCAGCTCCACCAGATCCAACAGCTCCTTGTCGTCCACCTTGTCCGCCTTGTTCAGAAACACCACAATGTAGGGCACCCCCACCTGGCGCGCCAACAGGATGTGCTCGCGCGTCTGCGGCATCGGCCCGTCCGCCGCACTGACCACCAGGATCGCCCCGTCCATCTGCGCCGCCCCCGTGATCATGTTCTTCACATAGTCGGCGTGCCCCGGACAGTCCACATGCGCATAGTGCCGCTTCTCGGTCTCATACTCCACGTGGCTGATCGCAATCGTCAGGATCTTCGTCGGATCACGCCGCCCCTGGGACTCGGAGGCCTTGGCCACTTCATCGTAGCTGACAAACTTGGCCATGCCCCGCTCCGCGCCCACCTTCGTGAGGGCCGAGGTCAGCGTCGTCTTGCCGTGGTCCACGTGCCCGATCGTCCCGATGTTCACATGCGGCTTGCGCCGCTCGTATTTCGCCTTCGCCATAACGTCCCCCTAGTCCTCCACCGGAGGCCTCGTCTCTCCCAGCACGTGTGATCGTGTCACCCGCTGCAACCAAGGAGCAACGGGTACCCGGGGCCCGGCAAGCCCACGGGAAAAGGGCCTGTCCCGGCAGGCCCGGGGTGGGCGGGTGTAATTGTAATAATGGAGCCCACGACGCGGATCGAACGCGTGACCTCGTCCTTACCAAGGACGTGCTCTGCCAACTGAGCTACGTGGGCGCTCCCGTCGTTAATCGTTAAACGTGAAACGTTATTCGTTAAACGGAGCACTTGCTGTTGTTGATTCACGATTAACGAATAACGATTAACGGTCAATTTGTGCGCTGAAATGGAGCGGGCGACGAGATTTGAACTCGCGACAGCCAGCTTGGAAGGCTGGAGCTCTACCCCTGAGCTACGCCCGCTCGTGCCATATCGCAGCGTCATGAGTCCTGTCTCTCCGAAAACCCATGTATCAGGTGATCTCGTCGCGCCGACCACAGATCACTGTCCTCGGCCCAGCACGTGTGGTGTGGTGGGCAGGCCAGGATTCGAACCTGGGAAGGCGAAGCCACCTGATTTACAGTCAGGCCTCGTTGTCCACTTGAGTACCTGCCCACGATTCGCCCCTCACGGAATCCGAGAAGAAATATACCCTAAGCAAGAGAATGGACTCCTGCCACTCCGGCCTGATTGCGCATACCACCAACTTCCCGGGGGACAGGCAACAACACGGTCACCCGCCGCCGAGTAAAAACGGCTCTATATCCCCTCAAACTGAATGGGTTAGGTGAACCAAAATCTATGAAAAGATGTATTATATGAAGAAGTCATTGCACTGTCAAGCCAATTTCAAGGATTTGAATAAATGTTTCGTGGACTTAGCGGAGGGGCGCCATAATGAGAAGCTTAGCGAGGGGACGACGGCTCTTGGTCCACGCTTAACCGTCCTTTGAGGTAGATGATCAATGCGACCGCCACTATCAGCGCGAGTAGCCCCCAGCCTGAGCGGCTCAGGACAGTCAGTAGGAGGGGTAGATTCACGGCAAAAAAGTATGCCAACAAGGAGATAGCCGTGACCCAGGTCACGGCGCCCAAACAGTTAAACAGCAAGAACCGGCCCCAGGGCATCTTGGATGTTCCCGCCACCAATGCCCCGATCACCCGCACCCCCGTGATCCAGCGCTGAATGAAAATCGTCTTATCCCCATGCTTCTGTAAGAAGCGTTCCACATAGGCCAGCCGTTTCTGCGTGATCAACAGATAGCGTCCATACTGCTCAATGAAAGGACGTCCGAGGCGCCGCCCGATATAGAAGCTGGCATTGTCGCCCAGGATGCAACCGACCGTCGCCAGGAGGATGACGTAGCCCAGATTGAGGTGCCCGTGATGGGAATAGAACGACGCGATGATCAAAATGGTCTCTCCGGGGACAGGCAAAGACGCGTTCTCCGCCATGACGCCCAGGAAGAGAACCAAATAGCCATAATCATCGACATAAGGCCGGAAGAGGTCGATCCACTGGAGAACGCGTTCATGCATACGGCGCGCGCGGGACCGTACCATGGCACCACGTGCCAGTCAAGGACGGGGCGGACTCACCTTGACAGCCCGGGGACCCGTCAGTACCATGGTTGCTATTGACCTTTCGTGATGTATCCCCTCCTCGCACTGGCTTTTTTTTTCGCGCTCTCCGTCACGGACCCGGCCGACGCCCAGGTTGCCATCACGATTCTGCACTCCAGCGAACATCACGGCACCATCCAGCCGATCGAACACGGCCCGTTCGCCGGATTCGGGGGCGTTGAACGGCGTGCGACCCTGATCAAGCAGGTCCGACAGGAAGCCGAACATCTCCTCGTCGTGGACAGCGGAGACCTGTTGACGGGAACGGCGCTGTCCTCGGTGTACCGCGGCGAAGCGGACATCACCGTCATGAACCTCATGGGCTACGACGCCGTCGCCGTCGGCAATCATGATTTCGATTTCGGCGTGCGGCATCTGAAAGGCCTTCGCAAGGAGGCAACCTTCCCATTTCTCTGTACCAACGTCCGGCCTCAGGATCCCGACGTATGCCAGCGCCATGCCATTACGCACCTGGGGCATGTGCGGGTCGGCCTGATCGGCCTCATCGGGAAGAAAAACTATCCCGATACCTTCAACCGCGCCGTCGTCCGAGAAGTCGAATTCGTCGATCCCATTGTGGCGGCCAAACAGGCGGTCGAGGAGTTGCGCGAGCGCGTGGAGATCCTGGTGGCTCTCACGCATCAAGACACGGAAGAAGACCTGGCCCTGGCCAAAGCCGTGCCGGGCCTCGATGTGATCATCGGGGGACACACCGAGGGTTTCGACGGGCTTGTCCCACCTGGTCAGACGAAGCCAGTCGAGGGCCGCGTAGAACTGACGGGCGTCGGGCCTGTCTTCGTGAAGACCCACCGACAAGGCCGGACACTCGGCCGCCTGGATCTCCTCTACCACGAAAAAACCATCATGGTCGCCGAAGCCCACAACCTGCCGGTCTCTGGGGCGGTCTCCTCGGACCCGGACATGGCCAAGCTGGTCCGGGACTATGCGCAGCGATTGGATGAGCAAACCAATCAGGTCATAGGCAAAGCGGCGCACACGTTCGAAGGAGAAAACCGCGACATCCGGACCAGAGAAACGAACCTCGGCAACTTGCTAGCGGATCTGGCGCGCCAACACGCCGGGACTGAGATCGGCCTTGTGAACTCCGGGATGATCCGCGGCAGCATGCCCGCTGGCCCTGTCACCTTGAAACGAGTCATGGAAGTACTCCCCTTCGATTCTTCCCTCACGTCCTTTACCGTTACTGGGGCCACCTTAAAGGCGGCGCTCGAGAACGGTGTCAGCCGTCTGCCCCAGGCGTCCGGACGCTTCTTGCAGGTGTCGGGGTTGGCCGTGATCTTTGACCCGACAGCTCCCAGCGGCTCCAGGATCACTGCTGTCCAGGTGAACGGCACGCCGCTGAATCCTGCCCGTCGATACTCAGTGGCGGCTGATAACTTCATCGCGGAAGGCGGGGACGGCTATACCATGTTCCTCCAGGCCACCGACAGGCACGATCACCAGATCCCCTTACGCGATGTGCTGCTCTCCGCGCTCAAAGCTGGCCCCATTGCGGCCAAGGTCGAAGCGCGGATCACGGCCCGTGTATCCGTCTCGGGGAACAATTAATATCAAATTTTTAAAACGAGTAGAGGCCAATCTGCTGCGGTTGGGGTCGGCGGAAGGTTGACGGGAGAGGAGAGTCCTGTTCCTCTGGAAACCCTGCTTTTCGTTTCGCCGTCAGGAATAGCTGGTCCAGCATCTCCCCATAGGTGCCTTGCCCGCGGTGCCGATCGAAGAAACGCGAGGTGTTGAGCACGCCGCCCCGTACTTCCTGAAGGCGGTGGATGATCTTTTGGATGCGATCCGGGAACGCCGCCGCCATCCGCTCAAGAAAGACAGGCTCAACGCTGCCGGGCAGTCGCAAGAGGCTGTAGAAAGCCGTCCGAGCCCCGGCGTCCCGCGCCTTCTGAAGAATCTCGAACATGTGGTCGTCGTTGAGTCCCGGGATGACCGGTGCGATCGAGACGCCGGTAGAAATGCCGGCCTCGGCAATCGTTTTCAGCGTCGCCAGCCGTCGGGTGACGGACGGCGCCTGCGGCTCCACTTTCCGGGCCATCACATCGGCAGCGAATGGGATGCTCAGGAAGACGCGGATCGCAGCCTCTTCGTGGAGCCGCCGAAGCAGATCGAGATCACGCAGGATCAGCGCGGCCTTCGTGATGATGGCGACCGGGTTGCGAAACTCGGCGCAGACCTCGAGGCACGCGCGGGTCAGACCCAGGGACGCCTCCACCGGCTGATAGCAATCGGTGACGCCCGAGAAGACAACGAGCTCGCCCGTCCACGATGGCTTCAGGAAGGCTTCGCGCAAGAGGGCCGCGGCGTTTCGCTTGACCACCAGTTTGGACTCGAAGTCCGTCCCCGCCCCGAACCCCAAGTACTCGTGAGACGGCCGCGCATAGCAGTACGCACAGGCATGAAAACAGCCCCGGTACGGATTCACGCTCCAGCGGAACGCCAGATCGGGACTGTCGTTATGGCTCAGGATCGACCGGGTGTCGTCTTCGTAGATCTGGACCTTGACGGACGGCGGAGGCTCCAAAAACTCCCGGTACTGGGACTCAAACGGGTTCGGCGGGTTGCTGACCAGCTTCACGGGTCGCATTGTAGCAGAACCGGGCGCCGTTTTCCCTTGCCTGTCGCCTCGATTCTCCGTAAGCTTCGCAGGTCGGCCGGAAGCGCCGGCTGTATTTCGCCAAGGAGGGATGTACATGGCAGTCGCATTCGACGGTCCGGTGGTTCTGGAGACTCACTTCGACAAGTTACGGCTGAAGGCCCGTGGAAAGGTCCGGGATATCTATGATCTCGGCGAGTCGCTGCTGATCGTCGCCACGGATCGCATCTCCGCTTTTGATGTCGTGCTGCCGGACGGCATACCCAGCAAAGGCACGGTCCTGACCCAGCTCTCGGCCTTCTGGTTCCGGTGGCTCTCCCAGTACGAAGACATCCTCTGGAGCCATTTCATCTCTGTTGACGCGACGGATTTTCCCGCGTCGTGCCGGCCGTACCATACCGTACTGGAAGGCCGCAGCATGCTCGTCCGGAAGGCCAATCCCCTGCCCGTCGAGTGCATCGTGCGTGGCTACCTCTCGGGGTCAGGCTGGGCGGACTATCAGCGAACCGGCGAGATCTGCGGGCAGTCTCTCCCAAAAGGGCTCGTGGAATCCCAGAAGCTGCCCACGCCGCTGTTCACTCCCTCCACCAAGGCCGAACAGGGCGCGCACGACGTGAACATCTCTTTCGAGAAGATGGAATCGCTCATCGGCTCGGACACGGCCAAACTCATCCGCGAGGTCAGCCTGACGCTGTACAAGCGGGCGGCCACCTATGCTGAACGCAAAGGCATCATCATCGCCGACACGAAGCTGGAGTTCGGAACCGATCCGTCGTCCGGCCAGCCCACGCTGATTGATGAGGTCCTCACGCCGGACTCCTCCCGCTTCTGGCCGCTCGACCGGTACGAACCGGGCCGTTCCCAGCCGAGCTTCGACAAGCAATTCGTCCGCGACTATCTGACGTCCATCAAATGGGACAAGCAGCCTCCCGCGCCCCACCTCCCCGCCGACGTCATCGCACAAACGAGCGCCCGGTACCGCGAGGCGTATCGGCTGCTGGCGGAAGGCCACGACTGAGCCGTGGCCGCGGCCTGGGTCTCCAGCCTCATCTTTCTCGTCACCATCGCTGTCCTCCTGACGGACTGGGTCCACCGGACCATCGTCGTGTGGGTCGGCGCCGCCGTGATGCTCGCCGTGGGATTGGCGATGGGGTTCTACACGCAAGGGCAAGCGCTCGCCGCGATTGACTTCAACACCCTGGGTCTGCTCCTCGGCATGATGATGCTCATGGCCATGTTCCGAAATACCGGCGCCGTTGAGGCGCTGGCGATCCTCGCCATGCAGAAAGCAGGAGGCAGTCCGGTGCGATTATTGGCAATCTTGGGAGGTCTGACGGCAACCATTTCCACGCTGTTAAACAATGCCACCGTCATTCTTCTGATCGCGCCGGTCACCATCATGGTCGCGGCTCACCTCAAGATCAGCCCCGTGCCTTTGCTGATGGGCGAGGCGTTCCTTTCCAATCTTGGAGGGACCGCGACGTTGATCGGCGATCCCCCGAATGTGTTGATCGGTTCCGCCGCAGGACTCACGTTCAACGATTTTCTGATCGTCCTCCTGCCCGTGGCGCTCGTCGCCTACTACCCGACAATGTGGACGATGCGCTGGCTGTTCGCCACGGCGCTTCAGGAACGCTCTGGCCAGCCTGCAGACCTCTCGTCCATGCGCCCGCGTGACTCGATCACGGACGGTGCAGGCCTGACCAAGCTGTTGGTCGTGCTGGGCCTCATGCTCGCGCTGTTCACGCTCCAAGATACATTGCATCTCCAGTTAGCCGTGATCACCTTTCTTGGCGTCGCTTTGGCGATGGCCTGGCTCCTCCCGAATCCCGGGGATCTTCTCAAGGCAGTGGATTGGAATGTGCTTCTGTTCTTCACCTCTCTGTTTATCGCCGTCGGCGGGCTGGAAGCGGCAGGCGTGCTGAAAGCCGCCGCGCAAGCCCTTGCTGGTTTCGCCGGGTCGCATGTCTTGCTGACTGCCGTGCTTCTCCTGTGGGTCGCCGCGCTGCTATCCGCGGTCGTGGACAATATCCCATTCGTGGTGGCCATGATTCCGATCATCAAGGGACTGGAGGCACAAGGACCAAGCATGGAGCCGCTCTGGTGGGCCCTGGCGATTGGCGCGGGTTTCGGGGGTAATGGCACACCCATCGGAGCCAGCGCCAACATCCTCACGATCGCGCTGTCCGAGCGCGCCGGCTATCCCATTACGTTCCGCATGTGGCTCCGGTCGGGAGCAACCGTCTCCCTCGTCTCCTGCGCCGTCGGCACGCTCGTCTTCCTCCTGATCTTCGGCCTGATCAAAAATTGACACAGCGGAAAACTTTACCGTGCCAGAGTGAGGTAACGATGGCACGACGTGTGGGAAAGAGGAAGGCGCTTCTAGTGCCTTATAGCGAAGAGTGCCTGGGCGGCGAAGCCCATGTGGGCCATGCAGATCCCAGGTCTTCTGCCGCGCGACTTCTGCACAACCTCAGGGCCGACCGAGCGCTCCTCATGGGGTTCGGATTCGCGAGCGGGCTCGTCATCGGCATCGGCCTGGCGGTTCTCCTCACCCGCCGCCAACAGGCCTAACCCGCCCCCAAAAGCCTTTTTACCTTTTCCAATCTTCCTGTGTCTCATTGACAAAGACAAGGCACCAACTTATGCTCGGCACAACGGGTGAGGGGTGATATGGACCAGGAACTCGTTCAGTACTTAGACGAG
>VBOK01000138.1 GCA_005877565.1 Nitrospirota bacterium | reverse complement strand
ACCTCGGGGTGGAGTTCCGGCTGCGTGGCTTCATCAAGGCCGAGCTGTTCACGGACCAGCAGGCGGAGGCGATGTACCGGGCGGGCTTCCGGTGGATCCTCATCGGGTTCGAGTCGGGACATGAGCGCATCCTCACCAACATCCAGAAGAAGGCAGCCCAGGCCGACAATACCCGCGCGATGGAAATCGCCAAGCGGCACAACCTGAAAGTCAAGGCGCTGATGTCGGTCGGGCACCCTGGAGAATCGGAGGAGACGGTCAAGGCGACGCGCGACTGGCTGCTCGCGGTCAAGCCGGACGACTTTGACGCGACCGTTATCACGACTTATCCCGGCACGCCGTACTTCGACGAGGCCGTGGAAACCAAGCCGGGCGTGTGGACGTACACCTATCCGAAGACCGGGGACCAGTTGCACAGCCTCGAAGTGGACTATCGCGAAGTAGCGGAGTACTACAAGGGGATTCCCGGCGAGTACACGTCCTATGTGCACACCGATTACCTGAGCTCGGACGAACTTGTGAAGCTGCGGGACTGGCTGGAGGCCGATGTGCGGGAAAAGCTGGGCATCCCATACAACACAGCGGCCCCGGCCGTCCGGTACGAGCATTCCATGGGGCAGGGGATCATTCCTCCGAATATCCTGCGTTCGAGTACTTCTGCGAGCCTGAAGTCCGCGTGACGGGACAGGGAGCCCGTGCTGGAGAGTCAATGCGGATTGCGCTGGACGTCAGCCCGTTGGCCCGCAACCGGGCCGGAATCGGCACCTACATCGCCCACCTCCTGACGTCGCTCGTCCGGCTCGCCCCTGAGCACGAGTTCTTGCTGTACACGCCTGATCCTCTCCCCAGGAAAGACCACGCCTTCTTCGACGCGCAACCGCATGTCAGGGTTGTTCGATGTCCGGCCTGGCTGATGGGGCTACGTGCATGGTGGGACCAGATTGATGTCTTTCATGGCCTGAACTACAAACTCCGCGGGTGGGGACGCTATGGGGGTGTGGTCACCATCTATGACCTGTCACTGGACAGGATCCCGCAGCCATCACGAAAGCTGCTCGGCCAGCGATGGTCGTTCTTGGGCACTAGGCGCACGGCGCGAAGAGCATCGCGCGTAGTGACCATTTCGACCCATTCGGCGGCCGATATCGTTGAGTTGTATGGCGTGCCGCGGGAGCGGATCGCTATTGTGGGCCCCGCTGTGGGCCAGGAGTTCTACCCGGTCGTCGATCCGACCGTGCAGGCTTCGGTCAAGATGCGCTACGGAATCCGACGCAAAGCGTTTGTGCTTTCCGGCGGCGGCACGGAGCTGCGTAAGAACATTGCCGGTCTGATAGAGGCCTTCGGTCGTGCGCCTCGATTGCGAGAGAAACTGAACCTCGTGGTGGTCGGCGGGATGGGCCGCGGCGCGGATGCTATCTGGGAGGCGGTGCGTCGCGCGCGGTTGGAGGAGGCTGTCATCTTCCCAGGCCACGTGCCGCTGGAGGATCTGCGCGTGCTCTATTCCAGTTGCGCGCTCTTTGCGTTTCCTTCCCTCTATGAAGGGTTTGGCATGCCGGTGCTGGAGGCCATGGCCTGCGGCGTGCCGGTCGTGAGCTCGAATGCTTCGTCGCTGCCCGAGGTAGCGGGTGATGCGGCTTTGTTCGTAGATCCGTGTGACGCTGAGGCCTGGGCTCAAGCCATGACACGGGTCTTCGAAGATGCTAATCTGCACGAGGATCTCCGCCGGCGAGGCGCACTCAGGGTCAAAGCCTTCTCCTGGGAGCAATCAGCTCGCAACCTGCTACGGGTGTATCAGGAACTGGCAAGCAGCGAAGGGGAGAGGAGGAACTAATGCGTCTCATCAGAGGACTGGGTTTCGCCTTGCTCGCCGGAGCGTTGATGCTGGGGGGTCCGTCCGATCTGTGGGCCGGAAGCCTTGTTTTGGAAGCCGAGGTCATGGAAAGCTCAGCGGGAGTGGCGGTTCCGGGAACTGGATCAGCCCAAGTCCGGACTGCCGTCCTTCATCACAAGCATGAGCGGGACCAGGCAGCTTTCGCGGAATGGTTGCGCGGCCATCAGAGCGGCGCAGTGAGCTTTGTCGTGAGTGACGGGAGCAGCCATCAGGCGATTCTGCATCGGCTGAAGCATTGTTTTGGGCGTGGGCTGCTGCTGTACACCGATGGTGTCGCGCTGGCGGAAAAAGCGGTGATCCGATTGGAGCTGCCGGTGGCGCCATGAAGCGAGCGTTGATCACCGGCATCACCGGGCAGGACGGGTCGTACCTGGCCGAGTTGTTACTGGACAAAGGCTATGAGGTGCACGGCGTCGTCCGGCGGGTGGCGATCGAAGATCCGGAACACCGGCTCTGGCGCATCCTTCACTTGAAGGACCGCCTCCACTTGCATGCCGCGTCTCTGGAGAGCCTGCCCAGCATCTACCGGGTGTTCCAGACGGTCAAGCCCCATGAGTGCTACCACCTGGCCGCCCAGAGCTTCGTCGCCTATTCCTTCGAAGATGAATTCTCCACACTCAACGCGAATATCAATGGGACGCACCACGTGCTGGCCGCGTTGCGCGACTGCACGCCGGACTGCCGGTTCTATTTCGCTGCCTCAAGCGAGATGTTCGGCAAGGTGGCAGAGGTGCCTCAGAACGAGCTGACGCGCTTCCATCCGCGCTCTGCCTACGGGATTTCCAAGGTGGCCGGCTTCGACTTGACGCGCAACTATCGGGAGGCTTATAGCATTAGGGCCTCGTCCGGCATCCTGTACAATCACGAGTCGCCGCGCCGGGGGTTCGAGTTCGTCACGCGCAAGGTGACGGCGCATGCCGCGCGGATCAAGCTCGGTTTGGTGAAAGAGGTCCGGCTCGGCAATCTGGACTCGCGCCGCGACTGGGGCCATGCCCGCGAGTACGTGCGGGCCATGTGGCTCATGCTGCAGCAGGACGAGCCCGAAGACTACGTCATCGCCACCGGCGAACAACATTCCGTACGGGAGTACGCTGAACTGGCCTTCGCGCATCTCGGCCTCGATTATCGCGACCACGTGGTGGTGGACCCCCAGTTCCAGAGGCCTGCCGATGTGGAGACGCTGCTCGGAGACGCCTCCAAGGCCAGAAAGAAACTGGGCTGGAAGTACGGAGTCACGTTCAAGGAACTGGTACACGAAATGGTGGAAGCTGATTTAGCGCGGCTCAAGAGTGTGGCCCGACCTTGATGCTCGTGCCGGCTCCTGAGCGGATCCTGGTCATGAAGCTGCGGTACGTCGGGGACGTGCTCCTGGCGACGCCGGTGTTGAGCCGGCTGCGGGAAAGCTTTCCCAAGGCACACCTCGCCATGCTGGTGAATCCCGGCACCGACGATGTCGTGCGGGACCATCCGGCGCTCGACGAGGTGCTGGTCTTGGAGCGGGGCAGCCTCGCCCGGCAGTGGCGTTTCGTGCGGGACCTTCGGCGGCGGCGGTTTGATCTGGTGATCGACCTCACCGATGCTGATCGATCAGCGTTGCTCAGCCGACTCTCCAACGCGCCGGTGCGGCTTGGCTACAACAGCGAACGCCGCTGGCGGGGCGTCCTCTACACCCAAGTCGTCGAAGCCGACCGGTTCGCGATGCATACCGTCCGCTATCACTTGAAAGCGATGGAGACGTTGGGTCTGGCGGGTTCACCGCCCGCGCCATTCCTCGCTGTTGCCCCCGAGGCGCGGCGGGAAGCGGATCGCCTGCTGCGGGAGACGGGCGTGGACGGGGCGCGGCCGTTTGTCTGTCTGCATCCGGGCGCGCGGTGGTGGTTCAAGGCCTGGCCGGCCGACCGCTACGCGGCGCTAGCAGATCTGATCCAGCAGGAGACGCCGGCCCAGGCGCTCTTCCTCGGCGGCGATCAGGAGCAAAGCCTCGAAAGTCGGATTGCTGACGGCATGAAGACGCCGTTTCGCAGCCTCATCGGGAAGACGGGCCTGCGGGCACTGGCGGCAGTGCTGGAGCGGGCCGCGCTGATGGTCAGCAACGACAACGGGCCGATGCATATGGCCTCCGCCTTAGGTGTGCCGGTGATCGGGCTCTTCGGACCGTCCGATCCGGCTGTATGGGGGCCCTGGGGCGACGGGCACCGCACGTTCTATAAGGGCTTGGATTGCCGGGCCTGTTTCCATCCGGATTGTTTTCGCGGCGAGCAAAACTGCATGCGGCTGATCACGCTTGAGGAAGTCTGGCAGGCTGTACTCCCTTCTTTGGTGTCGGTATGATCCCTTCGGCCCGTGTCAGTCTCGTCATTCCCGTGTACAACCAACTTCTCCACACCATGCAGTGTTTGGAGTCCATGCTGCGCCTGCCCGACAAAGCGGGCGAGCTCATCGTTGTGGACAATGCCTCCAGCGACGGCACGCCGGAGTACCTGAAGGGAATAGACGGCATCACGGTCATTCCCAATGCGAGCAATCTCGGATGCGCCAAAGCCTGGAACCAGGGGATCCAGGCCAGTAAAGGGGACGTGATCGGGATCTTGAGCAATGACATCATCGTAACGTCGGGGTGGTTACCGGCTCTGCTGCACTTCATGGAGGAATCCGGGCACGGCATCGTCAGTCCGGCGATGCGCGAAGGGCCGCTTGATTACGAACTGGACAGCTATGCTGCTGAATTCACGGCGGCCTGCAGGACGGCGACACGTCCAGGGTTTCTGGGACCGTGCATGCTGGTTCGGCGCGGGGTGTTCGACCAGATCGGGCTGTTTGATGAAGGGTTCATCTACGGGGGATGCGAGGACGTGGACTTCCTCTGGCGAGCGCAAAAGGCTGAGATCACAGCCGGTGTGACGGGATCGGCCTTCATCCACCACTTCGGGATGATCACGCAGAACACCGTCAAGCGCACCGAATCCAAAGCGTATCCGGCACAGAACCTGACGCACTTTCGCAACAAGTGGGGGCGGACGGTGCGCGGCAACTGGTTTCAACGGCGATGGGCCCGTCTGCGGGAGAGGTGGACAGAGCGGTACGAGCGCTTCTGGTACGGCCACACGCTTGTTGAATGAAGGGAGAGCAAGGCGGTCGTGCGTGTGTTGATTACCGGGGGTGCTGGGTTTCTCGGGAGCCATCTCTGCGATCGCCTGATCGGGATGGGCCACCAGGTTGTGTGTTTGGACAACCTGGTGACAGGCTCCATGGACAACCTGGCGCATCTGCTGGGACACGAGCGCTTCACGTACGTCCACTACAATGTCTGCGACTATCTCTATGTAGAAGGCCCGCTGGACGCGGTGATGCACTTTGCCTCGCCCGCCAGCCCACAGGATTATCTCGAATTCCCCATCGCCACCTTGAAGGTTGGCGCGCTGGGCACCCACAAGGCGCTGGGACTCGCCAAGGCGAAGAACGCCAGGTTCCTGCTTGCCAGCACGTCGGAGGTGTATGGGGACCCGCTGGTCTCACCCCAATCCGAGGCCTACTGGGGCAACGTTAACCCGATCAGTCCGCGCGGCGTCTATGACGAGGCTAAGCGCTTCGCGGAAGCCATGACGATGGCCTACCATCGCTATCACGGGCTCGACTCGCGGATCGTTCGTATCTTCAACACGTACGGGCCGCGGATGCGGCCCCACGACGGACGGGTCGTCTCGAACTTCATCGTGCAGGCGTTGAGCGGCAAGCCGCTGACTGTGTTCGGGACCGGCAAACAGACTCGCAGCTTCTGCTATGTGGATGATCTGATCGAGGGTATCACGCGCCTGCTGCTCGCGCCGTCCGATCGCACGCCGAAGCAACGGACCGACCGGCAGTCTTTCCTTTATGAGAAGAACGATTCTCCACTAGTGGAGTCCGTTCATGAGCCGATCAACATAGGCAATCCGCAGGAGCTGACGGTGCTGGAGATCGCCAAGAGGGTCCAAGCGCTGTCGGGCACGCAGGTGCCTCTTGAATTCAAGCCGCTTCCAGCCGACGATCCAAAGGTCCGCTGCCCAGACATCCGCCGCGCCAAGGAGTTACTAGGCTGGGAGCCGAAAGTGAGCCTGGACGAAGGGCTCCGGCGGACCATCGAGTATTTCCGGAAAAAGCTGGCATGAAGCCGGCTCTAGCCCCCTACGAGCCCTAGCAGCTTCCTCTGCTGAGTTTTCCCTTGACTCGTTTGGCCTAGTATGTTCAAATCTTGAACGCTTTTCTATAAATCAGGGTTCCTATGGATATTCAGGACCAGCGCGATCTGCAACTCCTCAATGAGGTCGAGCAAAATGCCGCTGTCACGCAGCGCTCGCTTGCTAAAAAACTCGGCGTCGCGCTTGGCTTGACCAACCTGTACCTTAAGCGCCTGGCCCGTAAGGGCCACATCAAGATTACTACAATTCCCAGGAATCGCATTAAGTATCTCCTGACCCCCCGCGGGATGACCGAGAAGACCCGGCTCACGTATCTCTACTTGCAGTATTCCCTTTCCTATTACCGAGACATGCGGCAACGTCTGAAAGTCGTGCTGACGGGACTGGCACGAGCCGGAGCTAAGCGGATCGCCATTTGCGGGACGGGGGAACTGGCCGAACTGGCTTACATCAGCCTTCGGGAGATGGACCTGACCCTGGTCGGATTCGTGGATGGGGACCAGGGGACGTTTCTCTCCTACCCTTTGTGGCCGATCGAGGCCTTGCCCAACTGGGAATTTGATGCTGTATTGATTGCCGACCTGGAGGAGGCGAAGAAGATCCAGGCACGACTCATCCACGCGGGCGTGCCGCGCGAAAAGATCACGACGCTCTAGCGTCATCGGTTTTCACAGAGCCGTCGGGGACGTCTCAGGCGAAGCCGGGACGGCCGCCGGCGGAACAATAGGCAACCGGGGATTGTGCCCACTGTAAGTGAGAGGGCGAAGCTGTGTCTGACGTCGACGGAACTCCCCGCTGGTACGCTGTCCGCACGCGCTCGCGGCATGAAAAACTTGTGCGTGATCGGCTGGCCGCCGAGGGCATCGAGCACCTGCTTCCGACCGTCTTTCGGCTCAGCCAATGGAAGGACCGGAAGAAGGAAATTGAGATG
>VBOK01000137.1 GCA_005877565.1 Nitrospirota bacterium | reverse complement strand
CGTGCCGATCAGCGCCACTCGTCGAGGCGACACACCCGCCGCCTTCAGGACCTTCAACGCCGCCCGGGCAAACCATTCCCCCAGCGCAGCGTTCAAGTGACACACGTCCTCCACCGTCCCACTGGTCATGGCCTGCAAGAGCCGCTCGCGAAAGGCGGTCGGGTACGGGAACGTGCGGAACGCCTTGAGCGTGATCTTCAGACCGTGGCCGGTCCCGCGGACGTCCACCAACGCGGCATCCACGCCGTCGGCGGAGGTGCCCGACATCAAGCCGAGGACATACATGGGACAGGAACCTAGCCGACCTCTCGGAACGAATCAAGGGAATTGCGCGCTAGTGGTCCCGTCTTTTGTGTTGGCCCCAGGGTTGGTCTATAATCTGCCTGCTTTGCAAGCCACAACGCTCCGTTCGGAGCGGGAAAGGGCGACATCCTATGGAACTCGGATTCATTGGCCTCGGGAAGATGGGCATGAACATGGTGACCCGCCTCCAACAGGGCAAGCACCGCGTGGTCGCCTACGACCGGACGACGGATCTCGTCAAACAGGCGGAAAAGGTGGGCTGCGCCGGGGCCGCCTCGCTCGAGGACATGGTCTCCAAGTTGAAAGCGCCCCGCGCCGTCTGGATCATGGTCCCCTCCGGCCCCCCGACCGAAGAGACCGTCAACAAAGTAGCTCCCCTGCTGTCCACCGGCGATATCATCATTGACGGCGGCAACACCAACTTCCACGACGACGTACGGCGCGCCGCCGAGCTCAAGAAAAAGGGCCTCCATTACGTGGACGCCGGCACGAGCGGCGGCATCTGGGGGCTCAAGGTCGGTTACTGCCTCATGGTGGGCGGCGAGCAGGAGATCGTGGACAAGCTCGCGCCGATCTTTAAGACCCTCGCGCCCGAGGACGGCTGGGCCTACATGGGCGGCCACGGCGCGGGCCACTACGTCAAGATGGTTCACAACGGCATCGAGTACAGCATGATGCAAGGCTATGCCGAAGGCTTCGAGCTGATGTCCAAGAGCGAGTACACGCTCAACCTTGCCAGGATCGCCGATCTCTGGATGCACGGGAGCGTGGTACGCTCCTGGCTGCTGGAGCTGACCGCGGAGTTCCTGAAGGAGAACCCGAAGCTGGAAGGCCTCAAGGGCTACGTTCAGGACTCGGGCGAGGGCCGATGGACGGTCCTCGAGGCAATCGACAAGGCCGTGCCGCTGCCCACGCTGACGGCCGCCCTCTTCACCCGATTCCGGTCACGTCAGGAAGACTCCTTCGCCGAGAAGATGCTGGCCGCCATGCGCAACGCCTTCGGCGGCCACGCCGTGAAAAAGAACTCGTAGCTTCACAGGAAAGGCCGTCGTCATGTCAGAACCGACTCATCCGCTCGTCCCACAACCCTGCACGCTGGTCATATTTGGCGGGTCGGGCGACCTCGCCCGGCGCAAGCTCGTGCCGGCCGTCTATAACCTCTTGCTGGACGGCGTGCTGCCGCCGAACTACGCGGTCCTGGGCAATGGGCGCACGCCGCTCAGCGACGAGGACTTCCGGAAAACCGCCCAGGAAGGCATCGCGAAATACTCCCGCCAGAAATTCAAGGAGGTGATCTGGCCGGACTTCTCACGGCGGCTGTTCTACATCACCGGATCCATTGACGACCCCAAGGCCTACAAGGATATCAAGGCGCGCCTGGAGCGGATCGAGAGCGACCTGAGGCTGCCGAGCAACCGGATCTTCTACCTGGCCATCCCGCCCGCGTCCATTTCGGCCGTCGTGGAAGGCCTGCGCTACGCTGGGCTCGTCCAACCACCGACCGAGAACAAGCCGTTCTCGCGGATCATCGTCGAGAAGCCCATCGGCCACGATCTGGAGTCCGCCCGGCACATCAACGACACCTTGGCACGGGTCTTCGACGAGTCCCAGATTTTCCGGATCGATCACTACCTCGGCAAGGAGACTGTCCAGAACCTTCTCGTGCTGCGCTTCGCCAACAGCATCTTCGAGCCGATCTGGAACCACAAGTACATCGACCACGTGCAGATCACAGTGGCCGAGGCGGAAGGCGTGGGAACCAGGGCGACCTACTATGAAGAGGCCGGGGCCTTGCGGGATATGGTGCAGAACCACATCCTCCAGCTCCTGTGTCTCGTGGCGATGGAACCGCCCTATTCACTGGACGCCGACGTGGTGCGCAACGCCCGCATGGAAGTTCTGCGGTGCCTGCGGCCGATCGTCGGCAAGGATGTCGAGCAGTACACGGTGCGGGCCCAGTACGCCGCCGGCAAAGTGCACGGCGCGGATGTGCCCGGGTACCGCCGAGAGTCTGGCGTCAAGCCGGATTCCACCACAGAGACCTACGTGGCGCTCAAGCTGTTCGTGGAGAACTGGCGGTGGTCCGGCGTGCCCCTCTACCTCCGCACCGGGAAGGCGCTCAACAAACGGGCCAGCGAGATCGCGGTTTTCTTCAAGCCCACTCCCCAGATCCTGTTCAACGCCAACCCGGAAGCCCCGCTCGCCCCGAACATTCTGGTCATGAAGATTCAGCCCGAGGAAGGGCTTACGCTTCGTATCATCTGCAAAGTCCCCGGCACAAAGGCCAAGACCAACCCTGTCGAACTGCATTTTCAGTATGGAGAAGCCTTCGCCGCGCCTTCACCGGAAGCCTACGAGCGGCTGCTCTTGGACGTGATGGCGGGGGATACGTCGCTGTTCATGCGTCGCGACGCGGTCGAGGCGTCCTGGGCCTGGATCACGGGGATCCTGGAAGGCTGGAAGGCCTACGGCACAAAGTGGCTGCCCGAATACACGGCCGGCTCGATGGGGCCGGTCGAGGCCAACCGGCTCATCGAAAGTGACGGGCGTTCCTGGAGAACGCTCTGATGGAGACGACCGCGGAGGAGGCGGTCGAAGCATCGGTCACTCGCAGGTCCCAACCGCTTCGGACTCTCGCCATCGACATCGGAGGGACCGGCATCAAGGCCGTCACGTTGAGCACGACTGGCAAGCCCCTAACGAAACGGGCGCGGGTCAAGACGCCTAGGCCAGCGACGCCGGCCGCCGTGATGAACACAGTCGCCGAGCTAGCGAAGGCACAAGGTTCGTTCGACCGGGTCTCAGTCGGCTTCCCTGGCGTGGTCCGTCGTGGGATCACCTTGAACGCGCCGAACCTGAATGGCAAATGGGGCGGCTTCCACCTGGCAGATGCGCTGACGAAAAAGCTCGGCGTGCCCGTGCGTGTCGCCAACGATGCAGACGTGCAGGGCTTCGGCGTGATCGCAGGGCACGGCGTCGAGCTGGTCATCACGCTGGGAACCGGGTTCGGCTCCGGATTGTTCGTGGACGGGAAATTGGTCCCGAACCTGGAAATCGGCCACCATCCGCTTCAAAAGGGCAAAACGTACGAAGATCTGCTGGGCGATGCCGCGCTCAAAAGAGTCGGGAAGAAAAAATGGAACAAGCGGCTGGTGAGGGCCATCCAGACTCTCGATCCCACGTTCAACTATGATCGCCTCTATGTCGGCGGGGGCAACGCCGAGCGTATCACGGTCAAACTGCCACCCAACGTCAAGATCGTCTCCAACGTCGCCGGTCTCCTCGGCGGCCTCGCCCTCTGGCGGGATTAGACCCGTTGACGGAATCCCGCGAATAACTTAGACTTCAACTCATGAGCATTCAGCTTTCCACGCATCGCTTTACGGTCCACGACTTCCATCGCATGGCCCAGGCAGGTATCTTTTCGGAAGATGACCGTGTCGAATTGCTCGATGGAGAAATCATCGAGATGACTCCGATCGGCAGTCGGCATGCCGCCTGCGTCGCGCGCCTGACCAAAATCCTGAGCCACCGCTTAGGAGAGACGGCCATTGTCTGGGCGCAGAACCCCATTCGGCTCGATGACCGTACGGAGCCTCAGCCGGATGTCGCGGTGCTTCGCGAACGCCGGGATTTCTACAAGGATGCCCACCCAGGCCCGGCGGACGTGCTTCTGGTCATTGAGGTCTCGGACGCTTCCGCAGAAGTTGACCGCAGGGTCAAGCTGCCCCTTTATGCCAAGACAGGAATTGGTGAGGTGTGGATCGTGGACCTGAGTGAAGGTGTGGTCCTGGTGTACCGGCAGCCTTCACCTCAAGGCTACCGGACAAGCAGTCAAGCCAGGGGAGTCGATCAACTGACCCCTGAGGCTCTTCCAAACCTTGCGCTCAGCGCGAGCGATATCGTCATCTGAAGAAGAAGCATCGCTCGCTTCCACGGTACAAGGGCTTTGACGACCAAAGAGTGGCTGAGAGCAGGCGGTGTTTTCTTGCTATGCGTTGGCCTTCTGTGTTTTCCAATAGGATATGGCGTGAGCCCTAAGAGAGATACGAGTTCCTTCTTCAACCTTGCCGACCTCGGCCTCTTTATAAAGCTTGGCCTTACACTCGTCACATTGGGTGTTGTGGTGCTAATTGTTTCTGCGCTTCTGCCTTCCGAAAGGACATAAGGACCATCACAACAGCGGGAGGCGCCGAGCGGGCGCCCGGTTGTCCGCAGCGGGGTCCCTACACCGGGCGGGGTGCGAGGACGGCCGGGCTGATCGGCGACAGGACCCGCTCTTTAAATCGCCGAGCGCCTGGGCCGACTTGAGCACACCGAACGTGTAGGGCTCGCCGGGAATCGGCAGATCCTCCGCATCGTCGGACGTGATCTGAATGAAGACTCCCGTGTTCGGCCCGCCCTTGTGTAGTTGCCCGGTTGAATGGAGAAAGCGCGGGCCATAGCCGAGCGTCGTCGCCACCTTCTTCTTGTCCCGCACCCGCAACCGGATCGCCTGTAGCGCCTGGTGTGACGCGTCGGTCCGCTCCACATAGGCGTTGACCGCAAAATAATCACCCGCCTGGACCCGTGCGAGGTGCGCTTTCAACGCGTCTTCCAGCGTCAACGCGCCCTTGAGCACCTGGCGATTCGCAGCGTCCCCATAGACCTTGATGCCGTCGGCAGTCAGGATCGGCTGCTCTTCGGGCAAGCGGCCGGTCTTCTTGTATTCGTCCAGGAAGTTCTTCGTGTAGTCCTTGCTCTCCTGGACGTTGGGCTGATCGAACGCATTGATGCCAAGTATCGAACCGGCGACCGCTGTGGCGATCTCCCACAGGAAGAACTCCTCGCCGAGGTTGATCAGCTCCGCCAATTCGATGCGGACTACCGGATAACCGGCCTTCTCCAGCGCCGTCACCTTGGCGTCCTGCGCCGCGTCCGCGCCGCCCGAGTACCGAATGTACGCGAAGAGGCGATCCTTCCCGTACACCAATGGCGGCCCCAGCGGCTCGTCGTCAATGGGCACGATGCCCTTCCCCTCCTTGCCGGTGCTCTCGGCGACGAGCTGCTCGATCCATGCGCCAAGGTCCCAGATCGCCGGCGAGGTGACGAACGTGATCTTGTCCCGTCCCTGCTTGGCCAGTTCCCCCATGACGACGCCGAGCACCACGCCTGGGTTGTCCTCCGGCGGCACGCCGGAGTCACAGCTATGACGCATGCGCTCGGCCCGAGAGAACAGGTGCTCGACGTTGACGCCCATGATGGCGGCCGGGACGATGCCGAAGTTGGACAGCGCCGAGTAGCGCCCGCCGATGTCCGGCACGCCGGGGAGGATGTCTCGGAACTGGCTCTCCTGCGCCAGCTTCTCCAGCAGCGAGCCGGGGTCGGTGATCGCGATGAAGTTCTCGCCTGCCTTTTCGCCCTTGACCTTCCGCATGCGCTCGAAGAAGTACCGGCAGAAGACCAGCGGCTCGGTGGTTGTGCCGGACTTGCTGGCGACGATGCACAGGGTCTTCGCCAGGTCCACCCGTTTCTCGAAGCTCCGCACCTGGGCCGGCACGGTGCTGTCGAGCACGTGCAACTCCGGGTAGCCGGGCACGACACCGAAGGTCATGCGGAAGACTTCTGGGCAGAGGCTGCTCCCTCCCATACCCAGGAGCAGCGCATGCTTGAAGCCCGCCGCGCGGACCGATTCGGCGACGCCCTTGATGCGCGGCAGGTGGTGCACCTGTTGTTCCGTGATGTGCAACCAGCCGAGCGCGTTACGGATGATCTTCTGGTGGACGGGGTCCGTGTGCCACAGCGTGGGGTCCTTGGCCCAGAGCCGACGGACGAAGTCGGTCTGCCGCAGCTCCTTGAGCTTGGCCTGCACATCTTTGTCCAGCGAGCCCAAGGCGTAGGTCTGCCCGCGGAGCTGCACGAGCGGATTCATAAGCGAAAAGGATATTCCAACGCGCGTGTCTTGTCCATCACCCTTGCCGTTGCGGAAGCCAGTCTGATAAGCTCAGTCCGTCCGCTCGGAAGTTCCTTCACGGAAGGAGGCAAATCCGATGGGTGAAGTGGATGAAGCCGCGGCTCCGGCGAGAAAAATCGAAGATCCGTCTGCTCTGAATGTCGATCCCGACAAGGGTGAGCGTCTCTACAAGTCAGCCATCATCCACACCAAGCAAGGGACGACCTATCGCATGGTGGCCAAGATGCTGCCCATCGGCAAGCTGGACATCGTCCACTACGCCTGCGATCTTCTTCCCGACGGCACGCCGGAGGGCAAGCGGCGGGTCAACCGCATCCTTGCCGTCCTCCCCCAACGGTTCGACAGCGAGATCGCCTACATCCAGAAAGTCGCCAAGGGGAACGGCGAAGAGGTGCAGGCGGTCTGGGTGCACGACCTGACGGGCCTGCCGGACCTGGTCGCCCAGGCCAACAGCCTCGAAGAGTGGACCAAGAAGCAGGCGGCGGAGATAAACAAGAAGACATCTTGAACGCGGGTCCTGTCGCCGAGCCACCCTGACGTACTCAGGCCGTTTCGGCGTCGCAGCCCCGCGGACTCGCCTGTACGTCCTTCCGTTCCGCCAGGGTCCCGCTCGCCGCCACCCGCTAACATGGCGGCTTCTAGTTGCCTGTCCCCTTTTTAATCTAAAAACTCATGGCTCTCGATCGCTGGGTCTCTGCCGGTGCGGGAGTGATGACGAACTCCAATTGGCGGTGGGCGTCGCGCAGCGCGGTTTCGACGGCTTCCGGAGCTTCTCCGCGCGCAATGAGGAAACCGAGATAGCGCGTCCCTTCCGGGAGCGGCACCAGCTCGTCCCCCGGCCGCGCAGTGATTTCCAGATTTTCGATTCCCGGCACGGCCAGCGCCTTCTCCCGCCCGCGGACTTCCTCCAGCACCCCAGCGTGAGGGATCGGCAGCATCATGACGCCGGCGGCTCTGCCTTCGCGATCGAGTGAGGGGATGTCCATGCGCAGGGCATGGCGGAGAATTACTTCTTCCAGGGACAGGCCAGCGGCGAAGCGGAGGGCCTGTGAGCACCGGCCGCCGATCGAGCGCGCGGCGACCTCGATGACCCACACGCCGCGATCACTCACACGCAGTTCACCGTGCACCGGTCCCTCGCCTAGCCCGAGCGCCCGCGCCGCCCGCGCCGCGCAGGACGTGACCTCCCGCTGAACGGCCGCCGGCAGCCGCGACGGCGTGATGTAGATCGTCTCTTCGAAGAACGGCCCATCCAGTGGGTCCGGCTTGTCAAACAGGGCCAGCACCCGCAGCTCGCCGTTGGTGAGCAGCCCTTCCAGCGCCACTTCACGTCCCGGGACGAAGTCTTCCACCAGGATCTTACCGGTCCCATCTCCCAGCGTCTCCTCCCCCAACTTTTCGAGCAAGGCCGCCACCCGGTGAAACGCCGCCACGAATTCGTCGCGATCGTTCGCGCGGATTACGCCGCAACTGGCGGACAAGCTGATCGGCTTCACTACGCATGGGAAGGCGATCTTCTCGGCGATGGTCACGGGATTCTCGTCAACGGAAAACAGGATAAAGCGTGGCACCGGTACACCCTGCGCGTGCAGGAGCTGCCGCATGCGGTGTTTGTTGCGCGCCGCGGCCACGGCTGTCACGGGGTTGTGAGGCAACCCCAACGCCGCCGAGATCACGGCCGCGACCACCGTCGTGTGATCATCCACGCCGACCACAACATCAATCGGAGTGGCGCGGGCGAACTCGACGACCGAGCGGACCGCCTCGTCCCAATCATGC